>CAZXOJ010000080.1:0-9105 GCA_964642325.1 uncultured Bacteroides sp.
ACCTATGACAGCCTCATCAAAATGAAGTCCTATACCTATACGGGTTTCCGGGATGTTCCCTTGATTAAATTCAATGTTTATTCTGTCAATTATCTCCTGTGATGCTTCTGTGGCATTTTGACTGCAATTTCCAATAGATACCGGAGCGCCAAAGGTGGCCATAAAACCATCCCCAAGGAATTGATTGATCACTCCGTGATGAGATTGTATTATATCGATCATAAAACCAAATAAAGTATTCAGGTAGGTAACGACCTCTTCAGGTTGATGTCGTTCGACAAAGGGGGTAAACTTCCGTATATCGAGAAACATAATGCAAACTTTTTTTCTGGTTCCGGAGAGTTCATTGCTGTTTTTTAAAATACTATCGGCAATTAGCGGTGATATCTGTTGTCCGAATAAATCAATCACCTCGTTTTTTTCTTTGATATTGTTCCATGATACTATCATCTTCTTTTTAATAAGATCAGCAACAAACCCAGCTGCTATCCCGGTAATTACCATAATTAATCCCTGCCCCATATACTGCATACCTTCCAGGTCCGGAAGAGCATTATCAACAGATGTATTTGAAAAATAAGTTGAATACAAAATGGATATAAGAATGAATTCAAAAGCGGATAGGGCTCCTGTGAATATGGATAATTTAAAGTTAAGCCTGAATGTTGAGAGAACAATAAATATAAAATAGGTTAATGTTGCCGGTGCCTGCAGAATAATGGTCTGACCTGAATATTCAACTATGAATATTAAAAGAATGCTGAGCAAACTGATTTCTGAAAAGCTGTTAAAGTATCCAAAAAATCGTGAATTCAGGATAAGATATTTGCCTCTTTTACCTATGAAATAATGAATCAGCAATTCATAAACGATTATGATGGCTGTAAAAATTAAAATGGCATAGATAGCAATATGGGTTTTGAACATGTGAAGATATTCTTCACTATAAAATAAGTAAATGACTAGCAAGAATATAGCTTCAAGTCCAATAAGCCCGATCAGAATTATTGAACGCAGGCGTTCACTTTTGGAAATTTCGATATTAAATAACTCCTCTACTGACATCACTTTATGATCAATAATTTAATTGATTCAACCAGTTTCTTTCCTTCTCTGGGTAAATTAAAAGAGTATGCCGAGAACTGCCATTTCTTTACAAAAAGCCGCAAGGTTCCCATTATCATAGTGGAAAGATGTTTTGCCTCAATATCGGTACGTATTTCACCGTTTTTTTGTCCATCAATGATTATGGAGGTCAAGATTTTATCATTTTTATCGATAACCTCTGAAATTTTCTCAATAAGTATTGGCTCGTTTCTGAATATTTCTTCGGAAAAAATTACCGATACCAGTGAAGGAGTGGCTGAAAAAGAATTAAAATGCCTTGTGAACAGGTGTTCAATTTTGTCTATGGCTTTGTTATCATTGTTTAATTCTTTTTTAAATATCTGTTCTGTATTACTTTTAAAAAACTCAAGTATGGTAATTAAAATATGTATTTTGTTATCAAAATGCCTGTAAATAGCCGGCTCAGTAATACCAATTTTTTTTGCCAGGTTTTTGATAGTCAGTCCCTGTATCCCTTTCTTGGTAATTAGCTCTAAGGCAGCTTCAACTATTTCCTTTTGTCTTTCTGTTTGCATTTCTTTTTAAGATTATTCTTTTCTTATCCTGCATTTCTTGTTAAAACTTTTATCTGTAATTCATCAAATAATTTGTACAAAGTTAGTTAATGTTCACTAACTTCCAAATGATTTTACAATTATTTTTTTTGAGAAGCGAAAGTATTTGTTTTAATTAGGATAACAAAGTCTTCATTTCACCGGAGCATCATCACATTTCAAATCGCCTGTCACATATTGTAATCCGTCGAGGTAATACTTCAGCAACCTGGGATCTTCAAAACTCTGGGCATTATGGGAGGGGGAAACATAGAATACCCGTCCCTTGCCATATCGCTTGATCCATGATATATAGATAAGGGGATCCTTGATCTCCTCCTTCAGGGAATGCAATGCAGAAGCATCCATGGATAATAGGGGACGAAAGTTATAATCAAAATAAGCGTTTTTAAAAATGTAAGGTTCATCCATATGTACAAAAGGCTGCCCATTAAATCCAGCCAGCAACGGATGGCCAGGCTCCACCAATTCAGCCCGTACCTCCTGCTGAACCGGGTGGTAATCAAAGCTCCCTCCAACCATATTACTGAACTCCTGGGAATTATTCTGCATTACAATAGCGCCATGCATGACCATGAGTCCTCCTCCACGCTTTACAAATCCAATCAGGTTCTTTTCCAGCCTGGCTGCCATCTTTTCCCGTTCCTTATCAGTCAGTCCCTCGATCTTACCCAGTTCATCCCAGAAAAGATCCCTCCTCTCACCGGCCGAACAATTATTGTTCAACAATACTGCATCATATCCCTTAAGATCTTCAAAAACCTTTATATCTGTACTTTGATCCATCAGGAATGCCCCGGTTTTTTCAGACAGTACTTCCATTAGGGCAGTTTTATGGGGTACAGCCCAGTGCTGGAAAGCAGTACTCAATGTAAATATCAGCACCCTGGGAACATGCTCAGGATTTACCGCAGGCTCATCAGGGGCCAGGTCCCTTATCTTATCTATCCAGGCCTGGTCCAGGTCAAAAGTTTCCACGCTTTGGGCTGAGAGAAAATGGCCGCTAATGGCCATAACTGACAAAAATATCAGATGGGTTATGTACTTCATTTTATTGAAGAGCTTTTGTGAGGGCAGCGGTTGTGGTATAGTACTTGGCAATCATATTGGGTACTTCCCAACCCGGCAATTTACCCACCTCAAGGTACTCAAGGTACCTGTCTGTCACCTGGCCGAAATGGGCTTCATGCCCCATCCTGTAGGTATCGGGTACATTCACTTTCCATTTCCCATCCTCTACAGGAACCAGGGAGATACCAGCATACTTTCCCTGTAGTGTCTGGTTCACTGCTGCTTCTGCTGCCGCTCCTATATCTGCTCCTGAAACGGATTCTATGTAAAGTGTGGGTTTGAAGTTCTCTTCCTCTCCCTGCCTTATAACCAGGTTTGCTTTGCTCCCCCGCATAATGGAATAATGTGTATCTCCTGTCCCTTCGGGTGCCTGGTAATTCCAGATAACAGATACCTTCGCATGGATGCCCCTCAGGCTGTAGGTAAAGGCACCATTGCAATAAACATTCAACTTCCCATCTACTATATCTTTTTCCAGGTATTCCGGAAATTCATCCAAACCGGTAACCCTGCCGAACATCTCCTCATCGATTATGGTGGGCCACCTTTTGGCCTCCAGTATCTTGACCTCATTTTTATAGTCAATGATCTCACCCGGAAAACATTCCCACTGGACCAGATCCACAAGGTGGGTGGACACATCCACAATCCCCTCACCCTGCTGGTCAGTGTCAAATGCCCATGCCGGGCGAATAAGGGGATTCCCAGAAACATACTTAAAGTAATGATGAACACTTTCCTTGGTAATGGCAGGATCTTCAACAGTCCCATTTACCAGGGATCCGAATACCGCTTCAATCCCGGAAAATTCCTTCTGTAATAGGGTCGTTATTTCAAATCGTTCAGTCATCACATCATAGAGCAGGACACCTTTCTGCTTGGCAACCTGAAATGCTTCCAGAAGCATCGGAAACTCCTCCGGGGTTATGACCATGGGTTTATCCGCGAGCACATGCAGGCTGTTTTTAACGGAAGCCAGGATATATTCCGTCTTTTTCTGATTGTTGCCGGAGATCATCACAACATTGCCCGGTTTTTCCCTTAACATCTTTGCAAAAAAGTCCTCGCCGGTATATACTGTTTCTTTCCATGAAGTGGGGTCTTCAGCACGAGTATTAAATCCTTCAATCCTCTTCAGATGAAATTTTACATCATCCCCTTCCGGGGCAAATACATGTACTTCCGGAGAAACCTGTTCATACATCTTCTTTTGTACCAGGGCTGCATGAAAGTGCCCGGGATCCAAGGTCATGATCCGGATGGTTTGATCTGTAGTTTCGTTCATCTTGCAGGAATTAGTGGCCAGCATGCATAAGATGGATAGCCATAGCATTGATTTTTTCATTTTTAAATGATTAGTATTTAACATAATTGGTTCCATAAGGATGTCTCTGGGGCCTGCTCAATGAAGCATTTGCCTCATCATCATTGATGAATCTTTCAGCTAATGGGTCCCACTCCAGTTTCCTGTCGAGTTTCATGGCAATATGGCTGACAAGGCAAACCGTGCAGGCCCTGTGCCCAATCTCTACAGGGGAGATGGGTTCTTTGCGTGACCGGATGCATTCCAGCCAGTTGCCGTGCTGTTCATCACTTTCATAAAGGTGTATCTCTCCCTCCTTGATTTCAGAGGTAAGTATAGCCGGATCACTGGCATCAAGGGCCTTGCTGCTGGCCTCTTTGGAAACAGGGTCAGTGGCTGTGGCCGCATAACTTCCCCTGGATACAAAGATCCACCCTTCACTCCCCTCATACCTGATCCCATTGGGGAAGCCCCCGCTGGTGTACATGGTGATACCGTTCTCATATGCTGCCTTCACCATGAAATCACCGTGCACATTCCAGAGTCCCGATACAGGGAATTGGGCCACTGCTTCGATAGATTTAGGACCTGTAAATTCTGTGTCCATCCCCCAGGCTGCAGAATCATAATGATGTTGTCCCCATCCGGTGATCATACCGGCGCCAAACTGCTCCCTTCTCAGCCAGCCAGGCCTGTCGTAGCCTTCCCTGGGATGAACGCCAATTTCCGTATAAGGGACAAAAGGTGTTGATCCGAGCCACATATCATAATTCAGGGCATCGGGGACCGGCATTTCTGCTGCTTCCGGGCCGGGGGGATCACCGGGCAAACCTACTTTTACCGTATGCAGTTGACCGATCCGGCCATTCCGTACCAGCTCTGCGGCTATCCTGAACTGGGGTGAGGACCGTTGCTGGGTACCAAGTTGCAGGATCACACCCTGGCGGTGCACCATATCGCTGAGCTGCCTGCCTTCTTCAATTGTCAGTGAAGTGGGTTTTTGGAGGTAAATATCCTTTCCTGCCAGGGCAGCTTCCATGGCAGGCTGGGAATGCCAGTGGTCAGGGGTGGAGATGATGACCGCATCGATGTCCGGGTTTGAGAGCATCTCATGGTAATCTTCATACATTTTTACCTTCATGTAATTTTCACCCATCTTCCCGCGGTAATGTTCTTCGATCAGTTTTTTACCATCTGCCATGCGGTTCCTGTCCACATCACTCACGGCTACCAGCCTGGCGTCATCATATTTAATGGTCTCCGCAATATCGTGATGACGGGCGATCCTGCCGCAGCCGATCTGGCCGATGTTGATTTTATCGCCCGGGGCATTTTTACCGAATACCGATGCTGGTACAATCGTGGGTACCAGGTAGGCACCTGCTGTACCGGCCATTGCTTTGTGAATAAATGATCTTCTTTTCATAGCTTACTAGGTTATTATTTTATCCAATGTATACTGACTGGCTGTGCATAGTTCTGCCAGACAGATTCAGCAGTCTCAGGGCTGATCTCTCCATCGAATACCAGCGCCCGGTATTTCAAAACATAATCTTTTCCCGGGTATAATGTCCATTTTTGATGCCTGATGGGACAGAACTCAAAATAAACATCTCCTCTTTCGTTGGCATCCTCCGGCCAAATCCTCATGGGTTCTGGATGGGCCCTGTTGCCTGGATGGCTGCAAAAAACAATGCCGGAGGGGATGCCGGAGGGGAACCATCCCTCCACCTTGCACCACCGGGCATTCGTTCCATCTGCATCCTTCCTGGTTTTACCTTCCGAGGTCAGGATGCTGCTGTTATTTTTGTTCCACGCTGCAGTTGCCCGCCAGCCTATCCCTCCTCCATAACGGTAAGCTGATAATTCTATGGCTGAATCAAGGGGGTTATTCAGGGTTGAGGTAAAATCTATCAGCCAGCAGGTCCTTCCCTCTATTTCCACCGGGAAGTTTCTTATATGCCAGCTTTCATTGATGGCCACCTGGTCCGGTCCCCGGGCTTTGAAATTCACATGTTCCTGCCTGATGGTAAATCCACTGAACACCTCACCAGCCGTTTTGGAAATCAAGCCTGCGTAACGCACTGTCCCCTCACCCAATGCCAGGTTCCAGAAATCCACTTCCTGTCCCCCGACAATGGTTCTGGTCCATGGATTCCATATCCCGTAATGATGGTAATGATCCGCGGGCTGGATCTGTGTCAATATATTGCCTTCAGGAGATCTGAGCGGATGGATAAAACCGCTTTTGCCATAGAGGGGGTCAACATTTTCAGGTGCTTCCAAAAAGGCATGTCGATAATCCAACACCTTTTTTCCCTTGTAACTCAGGCTGATATTATGCCTATCCATCCCGGCATGGTTTTTAACTCCAGGATCCGGAGATGCCAGATGCAGTCTGATATGGAAAATTACCTCACTATTTGGTTCAATCACCTCATCAGGAAGTATCCAGAGGATGGTATTATCACCGGGTTCCAACTGAGATTTTACAGGTACCATTCCCCCCTCACGTTCCCGCAACACCTCAACCTGGACCGAATCCCCTATCACCATCAAATCACTTAGCAGCAAGCGGACCGGCAAAGGAAGTAATGCCCGCTCAGCAGTCTTAAGGACAAAAGAGTGGGTTTGTGAATGCAGCACGGACATTCCTGGCAACAAAAATGCCAGTATGCATATAATCCTGAATAATCTCATTTTCTTTACAAGATAAATAATTCAATACAAAACGTGCACAGAATTTCCAAATTGAATAAATTTGAATATGAAAAACTTTCAGCTATGAAACAAATAACTTTTCTCGTTCTCATCATTTTTAACATTACAGGCTGTACTTCACCACCAAAATCAGCCGGCGTCAAACCCAATATCATCTGGATCATGATGGAGGACTGGGGATATGAATTGTCCTGTTATGGTGCCAAGGGGGTCAATACTCCGAACATAGACAATTTTGCAACAGAGGGGGTCCGCTATACCAATTCATTCTGTACTGCCCCCGTCTGTTCTCCGTCCCGTTCCGCCATGATCACAGGGTTCCACCAGAACTATATCGGGGCCAATCAGCACAGGACCAAAGAACCGGGTTGGGAGAAGAAACAGCTACCACATGGCATTAAGCCCATTACCCACCTGCTGGAGGAAGCAGGCTATTATACCTGCCTGATGGAGACAAGAAAAACAGATTGTAATTTTTTGACTGACAAGCCTTTATTCATGGGCGAAGATTGGGGTGAAAGAGCCGATGGCCAGCCCTTCTTTGCCCAGATCACCTTTGGCGGAACACACAGGAAATGGCTGCGCGATCCCGAAAGGCCCATAGATATTACCAACGTGGAGCTCCCTCCCTATTATCCCGATCATCCACTGGCAAGGCGGGATTGGGCCAACGGGCTGGAAGCTGCGCAGCGGGTTGACCGGCAGATCGCCGGGATATTGCAGCGGCTGGAGGATGAGGGCCTGGCTGAAAACACCCTTGTCTTTATCATCGGGGATAATGGCCGTTGCATGCCCAGGGGCAAACAGTTCCTCTATGACGGAGGCATACAGGTCCCCATTTTAGCCCGCTGGCCCGGCATAATAAAGCCCGGACAGGTAAGCGATGATATGGTAATGACCATAGATATTTCTGCCACCATACTTGAGGTGGCAGGTATTCAACCCGGGTATGAAACACATGGAAGGAGCCTTTTCGGCAAGGAAGTAAAAAACAGAAATTATATTTTTGCCGCCCGGGATAAAATGGATGACACCTACGATGCTATGAGGGCGATCAGGTCAGCTGAATTTAAACTGATCCACAACCTGATGCCTGAGCGGGCCTACTGCCAGTTTAACAGGTACAAGGAAGCTAGTTATCCGGTTCTGGCCCTGCTCAATATCATGCATATGAATGGGGAATTGTCCCCTGAACAGGCAGCTTTCATGTCCCCGGTAAAACCTGAATTTGAATTATACGATATGCATGCGGACCCCTATGAATTAAACAATTTGGCGGCCGACCCTGGATATGCGGATATTAAAGAAGAATTGCTGGCCGCGCTGAATCAATGGAGGGAAAAGGTTGATGACCAGGGCGTGACGGAAGAATTTCGTGGGGGCGGCTGGCCTGCAAGCTATCCGACGCGCTCACTGGAAGAATGGGAGGAAATACTGTCCATATGGGAATCATGGGTGTTCCGTGATCCGGAAAGTCAGATGGAAAGACCAACCTTCCGGGAATACCCAGCCATTATCACAAACGATCAACCGCCTGCTTGATCGCCCTGATATGATCAGGGGTGGTACCGCAACAACCGCCAATGATATTGGCCCCGGCGTCAATAAGATCTGGAACAAGGGATGCCATTTGTTCAGGCGTATCCGGAAAAACATCCATCCCATCTATGTTTTTTGGGAGTCCCGCATTGGCATGTACAAGCACAGGAATATCCCTGGATACCGTCCGGATCTCCCTTACAATATCTATCATTCGCTCAAAGCCATTGCCACAGTTCGTGCCGATGATATCCGCACCGGCTTCCATGGCTGCCCGGGAAGCATCAACAGGAGAAATACCCATCATGGTCCGGTAATCTCCCTGTATGGTACGCTCAAAGGTGAAGGTGCAAATCACTTCAATGTCCGTATTTTCTTTGGCTGCTTTTATGGCCTGAACGGCTTCATCAATGTCACTCATGGTCTCAATACAGATGGCATCTGCACCACCCTTTTCAAGCGCCACAGCCTGTTCCCTAAAACCATTATAAAGTTCTTCCGGGGTAATTTCTCCGGTGATCAGTATTTTACCTGTTGGACCAATAGAGGCAATTACCCAATTATCTCCTCCTGCAGCCATGGAAGAAATCCTGGCGGCAGCCTCATTTAACTCAGCTGCCCGCCCTGACAGGCCATAATGTTCCAGTTTTAGGGCAGATCCTCCAAAACTGTTGGTTTCGACCATATCGGAACCGGCTTTAATATAACTGCTTGCAATGTCTCTTACCTCATCTGGGTGATCGACACACCACTGCTCTGGGCAGGCCCCAGCCTGCAGTCCCTTTTGAT
>CAZXOJ010000080.1:9205-15311 GCA_964642325.1 uncultured Bacteroides sp.
GGGTGATCGACACACCACTGCTCTGGGCAGGCCCCAGCCTGCAGTCCCTTTTGATGAAGGAAGGTGCCCCATGCTCCATCAGAGACAAGAACCCTTCCCCCATTCACCGCTTCTGAAATTGTATTTTTTGCCATGACCTTAATTTAAAAACATTTCAGGAAAGTAGTCCCGCATATCAAGGGTATCTTCCATCTGTACCTGGAGTTCAAGAAATTTATCAAACAAGCTGGATTTCCTCTCCTGGTATTCATCTTTCCTGGCCAGGTTCACTATCTCATCCGGGTCATTATCCAGATCAAATAACAGCATTTCTGAAGCATAGGGATATAAGATCAGTTTGAAACCTTCCTGCCGGACCATTCGCTGTTGGTCCATATAACAACCATATATGGCATCGTAGTAGCTCTTGCTCCTGCTGCCATCCGTAAAAGGCTGAAGGCTGTGGTATTCGATGTGACCGGGGACTTCAGCACCTGCCAGCTCAAGGATGGTGGGCATTACATCCTGTAGATACACATCGGCACCCACACGTCTCCCGCGGGGTATACCCGGACCGGTCACAAAGAGCGGAACCCTCATGGAATGATCATACATATTCTGTTTTCCCAGCAGTCCATGGTTCCCGCAGGAAAGTCCATGGTCCGCTGTAAAAACAATATACGTGTTCTCCATTTCTCCAGATTTTTCAAGTGCTTCCAGTATCCTTTCCAGCTGGCTGTCCATATGGGATATAATGGCATAGTACTCCTGGCGGTTGACCTTAACCGCATATTCTGTCCTCGGGAAAGGTGCCAGCCTCTCATCCCTGAGACCTTTTCCACAGCCTATCAGTTCCATATCTGGATACATCGGCTGGAAACTGGCCGGAACAGCAATGTTCTCCAGGGGATACATGTCAACGTACTCCCTGGGGGACTGCCGCGGATCATGCGGAGCGTTGAAAGCTACATACATAAAAAAAGGATCATCCGAATCCCTGGCCAGCTCGAGAAAATCAATAGCCTCATCAGCCAGTACTTCACTCCAGTGTTTCCCTCCTTCCCAGAAACCACCGAACCGGGTATCCCATGGGCTCCATTCTTTATCTTCCGGACCTTGGGGACGGTTATACCCTTCCGGGCTTTGTCTGGGCATGCCTCCTCGTACATGGCCGGTATGCTGGAAAATACTGTCAGGCGCTATCTTAACATGCCATTTTCCTGCCATGAAAGTCTGGTACCCGGCTTTTTCCATGAGGTTACTCCACAACTTCCCCTCCTTGTCCCACTGGTCCAGACTGGATTCAGCCCTGTTAGCATGCCAAACCGATAATCCCGTGTTCAGCATAGTGCGGCTGGCTACGCATACCGCCCCGTGCCAGCCTCCCATATTGTAAGCATGGGTAAAGGCTACCCCTGCACCCGCCAGCCTATCCAGTGAGGGGGTAATAAGCTCCTTCCCCCCCATGGCATTTACTGTCTGGTAGCATTGGTCATCGGCAAAAATAAAAAGGATATTGGGCTTTGTATCAGCCTCCCCTGCAATACAGGATGTCAATACCAGGGCAAGCAGGCCAAGCAGCAGAAAATTGGTTTTTTTCATAACAGGTTAATTATCTGATTTTAACTCCAGGCTGAATTCCCCGTCGGTGATGATCCAGCATTCAAATTCACAGGATGATGTGGCATTTTTTGCCGTCATCACATCTCCATCCACGGCAATGATGGTTTTCCCGTCTACCTTGTACTCAGCAGTAACCGAATAATACTGGTCTATGGCTGAGTAGAGTGAATAGGTAGATTGCCTTGCTGTATCCAGAAAATCCACTTCCCCGTCCTCAAAATTGCCACGGTATATGACTATTGGTACTTCAGGATTCTCCTGGTCAATGGTCAGGTAGATGAGTAAATCAGCACTATCTGGCTTGAATCTCCAGCAATCATCACAATCGACCGAGATTCCAAGGTATTCATTACAGGACCCGGCCAGGGTAATCAGGACAAGAATAATAATTGCTTTTATATGACCTTTCACTTTCATTTATTAAAACCAGGATATATCCTTCCGTGTATATTTCATACGTTTCTGCAAATTAATAAAAAACAGTAAGGACAGCCTGAAGCGATGCGGGGATAAATCATGGTATTTGTAATTGACATATTCATAATCAAAAGATAATCCCCATACTTTATCTCGCCAGTAAAGTCCCGCTGAAGGAACCAGTATGAATCTGGCACCCGGGTGAAGATCTGTCCCCCGATACCCCCCCCAGGTGATCCCACTCCTGAGTTGGGCTTTGAATCCTGCAGATTTTGGCAGCTTCCTGTAGAAGGTAAAATTTTTCCCTATGGTAAGGGGCAAGAAATACCTTTTTTCCCAGAACTGGTAGGAGAGGGTGTCATTTTCAGGGCGGATCACCTTTAAGGCTTTGGTCCTTGCAAAAAATCCAGTGGTGGCAAACATATTATACTTATTCTCTGAAACACCGATCTCACCTCCAACCATCAGGTCATCAGCACTGAAATCCAGTCCCGTTTCAATCCGGATCTCCGAGATTTCCGGTCTCCGGTTATAATGTGCCTTATTTTCAAGAAGGAATGCCTCCATCTTTTCAGATTTGGCCTCTTTTGCAAGGCTCAGTGCATTGGTGGAGTAATTTATATTCTGGTTGATACTGGCACCATTCTCCAGCAATATTTCGATGATATCTTCATCCCTGTTCATGGTGGCCATAGCAATGGCATGAAGTCCGCCTTTATTCTGCAGTCTGGGATCGGCTCCCTTTTCTAGTAACAACCAGGCCATATCATAATCCGCGTGCTGGGCTGCTATCATAAGTGCAGTAAACCCGAAAGTATCCTGGGCATTCAGATCTGCCCCCCTTTTGATCAATACCTGCGCGGTTTCATGGCAATCGTAATAAACCGCCAACATCAGTGGCCGTGTTCCAAACCAGTCTCCCGCTTCCATATCTGCTCCCTTCTCTATCAGTAAATCTGCGACTTCAGGAGAATCGTATGCCGACGCATGCATCAGGGAAGTCAATGCCAGTTCATCTTTTGCATCCACTTTTGCGCCGGTTTCAAGCAGCATTTCCGCGGCCTCATAATGCCCTGTCCTGACGGCACCTATCAGGGGAGTAACATTGTTAAACGGGGTGGCATTCACATCAGCGCCTTTACTGATAAGGTACTCCATGATCTCTATATCCCCATTCTGCGAGGCATACATCAGGGAAGTAACCCCATCCACGGTTTTGGCATCAACATCGACACCCCTTTTTATCAGGAACTTTACAATATCCAGCTGGCCTTTGTCTGCGGCCTGGATAAGATTGAATTCACGGTCACCCTCGAGGCTGGCTGCGGTATCAGTTTGGACAACGACAACGTAATCACCTATTCCCTCCATTGGTTGGAGCGGTTGATCCGCCGGAACTACCTTCAGGGTATCAGCTCTTTCCTCCTTTAAGGTGTCGGCAGGGCTGACAGGCACCTGCGAAAATCCTGCCGGATGAAAAACAAGCAAAACAAGTATTATCGATATTCCGGATCTCATGATCATATCAGAATTGGTACCAAATATATACAATATCATTATGACTTGTATATATTACAGGGCAACCCTTTGCAAAGTTATAGAGTCTATTTTATTAACAGGTTAATGTTCGCCATTTCCTTTATTATAGGCGAATTCTCACATAGTTAATATTTTTCCGCAAAAATGCCTGTCCTTTTATAGGGCATATATTCTAACTTTGATTGATATATACAATATTATATATGATAAACAGAGTCGGTTTACTGGTTTTTATTATATGCGCTGCCCATATGTCATTTTCACAGACGGGTGATGATGATTTTTACCTCGGACACGGATTTAATAGCGGAGATACCGTTTATACCAATTCCGGTACCTTCTGGGATGCCGGAGGAATAAACAACTACAGCACCAATGAAGAATGGACTGTCATGTTCTGCTCCAACAACGGTAACCCTATTACTTTCGACTTTTCAGATTTTGCAACCGATTACAGGGGTACCTTTCCCAACCCTCCACCGGGAGAATTCAGGGTTTTTGACTACTTGACAATTTACTACGGCGGTGACTCGGCCCATGCCTATCATGACGACACTCCCCAATTCACCTTTACATCCCCGGATGGTTGTGTGGGATTCAGGTTCAGGTCCCAACCAACTTCAGAGACAGATAATGGTTGGGATGCTGAGATCAGTGCCAATCCCCCACCCTCAAATAACGATCCCTGCACGGCGGCCTCTCTGAGCGTCGGAAATGTATGTGCCCCCTCTGTATTCAATAATAAGGGAGCCTTTGGAACAGGTATTGGGAGCCCTTCCTGTCATCGATTTTTCAGCGGCGATGTCTGGTTTTCTGCCGAGGTCCCAGCTTCAGGCCAGTTGAAAGTTGAAACCTTTGCAGGGACATTGGACTGGGCAGTTATGGTCATTTATACAGGCCCGGATTGCAACACCCTTTCGGAGTTCTCCTGCGATGAGACCCAATCGGCCATGCCCACCAGGATCCTCACGGGGCGCACTCCAGGAGAAATCATCTATATCAGGATCTTCGGTGACCAGGCCAAGAGCGGAACATTCGGGATCTGTGCATCAGACCCATCCGCACCCATTGAAGGTTATACCGGTCCCGGTGGCGTTGGCAACGATACTGAAAATGACCTTTGGCTGCGTGCGGATAAAGGCGTACTAAACATTGGAGGTACGGAAGCATCTCCGGGACAGTCAGTGCAGACCTGGAATGATCAAAGTGGAAATGATAACCATGTCACCCAGCTTACCATCCCAGACCAGCCACTACTGGTTGGTAATACGATAAATGGCCAGCCCATGCTTAGTTTTAATGGCACAAGCCAGCACATGAGCGGTGAAATGGGATCATTATCAGCTCCCATCACCATGATCACCGTGAACAGGTTTACGGCGGCGGCTACTGATGCCTATGTAATGACCATAGGTGACCTCAACGCAAACCAGACAGTAAGTATAAGCCGTGAAACGGATAATAACTATTATGCATTCACCCAGGGGACCAAGTATTACGGTCCTGCGATGGCCGACAACACCCCCTATATCATACATTCCACGCATAATATCGCTTCCGCATTTCACGAGGTATTCCTGAATGAAACAGCCGCCGCAGCTGCGGAATATGGAACAGGTGTGATCACAGACGGATCGCTTGTCCTGGGAGCAAACCGTGACATAAGTACATTTCTTGGAGGAGACATAGCCGAGGCGATTGTTTACAATAATATCCTTAATACAGCACAAAAGATCATCGTTGAAAACTACCTGGCAGCCAAATATGGCCTGGTCATTCCTACAGATTTATTTTTCTATCAGGATGTTCACAGCTATGATGTTGCCGGAATAGGGCAGGTGGATGCAGGCAACCAGCATACGGATGCCCAGTCTGCCAGCCTCCTGGCAATCGGTAACCCCACCGATCTTGATGACGGGGAGTTTCTCCTCTTCGGACATGACAATGGAGATATCAGCGCATGGATCACTACGGATCTGCCCAATAATGATGTGAACCTGCTGCGTGTGGAACGTGAATGGCGGGTTGATGCCACAGGTGGTGACGGTATGGGAAGTGTCACCGTCAGTCTCTTTGATACCATTATGCCTTCATTCCCGCCGGAATTCCTTTCATTCATCCTCTGGGTGGATGAGGATGGTGATTTTACTACCGATGCAATACCCTATCCCGTGGTGAGGGCAGGGAACCAGTATATCGCCAACTCGGTAGTCCTTCTGGATGGTTACCATATGACCATTGGATGTGTCAGGCCTGTAGCCGGATTTACCCTGATTGCTTCCGAGGGACCTGAGTCCCTTGCCAATCCGCAAATTGAAGTTTCATTAAACTATGGGGTTAGCACAGAACTCACCCTGCAATACCGTGCCATTGACGGATCTGCTACCGGTGGCGGGATTGATTACCTGCTCAATCCCGATGCACTCACCTTCTTGCCGGGAACAAATAACGCCAGTATTGTGCCTTTGATCATTGACAATGACATCCCTGAGCCCGATAAGACCTTTGAGATCCGTATCAGTTCTCCATCCCTGGGATTGATGCTGGG
>CAZXOJ010000081.1:0-15082 GCA_964642325.1 uncultured Bacteroides sp.
AAGGTCAATAAAAGTGCAAGCAAAATGAATGTTAAGTTTTTCATAAGTATCCTTCACCGGCTTTGTACTTTAATATCTCTCCATTGTCTAAATCTATTACGATGGGACTGATTTATCATTAAAAATATAGATACTTTTCACTTTTAACAACTTAGGTTTATTGTAAATTACCGTTTGCTTGGCATAATTCATTAAAAATATTAACTGATATAGTCAAAAACTGGAGTTTAATGAGAACTGATGAAGCTTCAAAATTTCTTCTTTCCTTTAAAAATGGGAGAGCCAGAGAATTTGTTAAAAGGTTGATGCTACATAATTATACAGATGCGGTTATTGAGCATTATCCAACTACTATCGCCAAAGACCAGGTTTATAGCAAGTGTAAAAACTTAACTGATGAAATCTTTGCCCAAATAAAAAAAAATATTGATCAACCTGAGCATATTAATGCGCTATTAATTCGGCTCTCACGAGTAAATCCAAAACCTGCTTCTTTTTGGTTTACAGAATTTGATTGTGCTTATGAAAATTATAAGCACACGAATAAGATTTTATTTCAATTGAATCATTTAAAGCCATCCCTGAAAGGGAATTCATTTTGCGATATCGGTTGCGGCGGCGGTGATTTGGTCTATTTCTTAAAAAATAATTATCCTCAATTTAAAGAATATGCTGGCATTGATGTGATGGACTGGCGCACGGAGGAAGTTAAAGATTCAATTAATTTTCAAATATTGGATTTTTCTCAACCCGGAACAAGAAGTCAAAAGAAATACGATACTTTAACTTGTCTTGCAGTGCTGCATCATGTTGGGAATACACATGAATCCACAGGTATATTTCTTCAAAATTTAAAAAGTGCCATGTCGGAAAATGGCCGACTTATTGTTGAAGAGGATGTTATTTTACCTGTTTATGAAATTCAATCAAATCATTATTATAAAAAACAAGTGGAAGAAATGATGCAGGACCAGCCCCTGTTTTCAGAATTTTTGAAGCTTGGTAAGGCAGATCAAAAAGATGTTCTAATTCTGATAGATTTATTTGCCAATGCACTTACAGGAGGTATATCAGATATGGCTTTTCCTTTTGGTTTTAGAACTATAAATGAATGGAATGATCTGTTTATTGAGAATGGATTTGAACCTGAAGATGTGCAGATTAAAGGATTTCAGATGGGGCTTTTTAACCGTTCATCACATGTTTACTTTATATTAAATAAGGTTTGACAAGGTATCTTTCTTCATAGTTAATTTACAGGTTCGATTCCCAGATATACTTCGGCCTTCCACTCCAGCTCATTACCACCGGAATGCGGATCATTGTGATAAACTTCAACAAGTATACCATTATTCCGGTATCCCAGCTTGTTCGCTTCTGTAGCTAAGTTGTACCAGGTAATATCTGAAATACTGTAGTTACCATAGAAATCGGTTTTCAATGCATCCATCCCTGCAACCGTTTTAAACTTAATTTCAGGGTGATCCGGTACGGCATCTGTCCGTGCGATTGGAAAGCAAAAATCAAAGTTGATAGAATCATTCATTTCATTCCAATCATGAACCAGCACGAATGGATTGCCATTTAATCCAAGGTTATTTAGCCTGACAAATTGATTCAAGGCTACAACATTTGATATCATTTCCCTTGCCTTACCTCTAGGTGTACCGTTAAGTGTAATGTAAACACAGGATATTTTATGAAAATGACTAAAACCTGTGAATTCATAATGAAATGTATTCAACATTAAATCCAGCCTTCTTTGAATGTCAAGCATATTACCCCTGACACTATTTTTAAAAGGAGTGTTTATGAAAGGCACCGTTAAGCGGTTATATAGTTTCCTTTGAGGATCAGTGACACAGGCCCTGACCATCGTTATGGAATCATTTAGCTGTTTAATTTCCCATTTGAAAATTAGCGTCGTATCATTTAGCAATATTTTTTTTGAAACATCCGTGACTGGGTTTTTGCTGTTAGTTTCAATTCTTGAGGCAGCCTTTTTTCGATTCCACATATCCCAATTAAGAATATTAAAATAAGCAACTTCAGGAGCGGTCTTCACAGTAAAATGAGCCTGGTAATCACAAGGTCTGATAAGAAGGTACACAATAGCTCCTATAAGGATTAAGGGAATAATTAAGGTGATAGAAAATAATATCTTTTTCATATGTATATTTCCCCAAATGTCCGACAAAAACTAAATACCTTGCATAAAATAAACATACTATTTTTTTGTGATTAAATTTATCGATTTGAAACACTTATATGGTATTGATTGTTAAACTGGAAATAACTAGGAAATCACATCAATTGATTTGTGGAAGATGGATAAGGGGATAGTCATATTTGACGGGTACTGCAATTTTTGTTCCAGCTCTGTTCACTTTATCATCAGGAGGGATAGGAAAAGGTATTTCACCTTTGCAGCTTCACAGACAGGGGAGGGACAAAACATCATTGCCCGGTACAGTCTCGGAGAAATGGCTGAACACTCCATAGTGCTTATCGAGCATGAAAAGGTTTACCGAAAATCTACAGCCGCTTTGAAGATAGCCAGGCAATTGGGCAAGGGGTGGCAGCTAATCTACGTATGTTTGATCATACCGCCAGGTTTCAGGGATTTTATATATGACCTGGTCGCGCGGAGCAGGTATCGTTTGTTTGGCAAGAGTGAGCGATGTTTTGTTCCGGAACCTGCCATAAGGGAAAGGTTCCTGCAGGAAAAATAACCTGTATTCATCATTTGTATCAGGGCAAATCCTTCAGTCCCTCCTCAATCTCACGGAAGCGGGTTGACAAGGCAGCCAGCAGGTTACTAAAACTGGTCATCGCGGCCTTTGTCTCAGCTGAGATTTCGGATTGCTGCAGACGGAGCATTAAGTATCCATACAATCCTGTAAGGCAGACTTCAATCTCCGACGCATACGTTTCCGGACTTTTCTGTTTGAAAGTCTTGATATTCTCACTGGCTTTCTGATAGATCTCCTGGTATTTCTTTTCCTCATCAGAATGGAAAAGACGCAGGTGAAGGTCATTGAGTTCCCTGATCAGGTTTGTAAGGAATGACATATGTCCCCTCTCCTTGATGTTCTCGTCTATCATCAAAGTGAACATGTTAGCATACCAGCTACGTATTTCAGTAAGCGTTTCATCCGGCAGGCTGAACTTGCTGATTACAGTCTTATCAATATGGGAAAAATTGAACTTAGAAGCCCTGATCAGGTCTTCAACCTGCCACATGTAGAGGATGAATTCTGCGATGTTCGTTTTACGTTTTTCCTGTGCAATGATCATAAGCTGAGTATTTAATCCTCTCTTAGTTTATCGATGGTACGTCTTTCCTTCTTTGTAGGACGTCCGCTGCCTTTATCCCGGCTGATAAAAAATGTTTCCCTGACCTTCAGTTTCTGTAATTCTGATTCGGGTGTGATATTTTCAACATAATCCTTCACCAGTCTGGCTGATAATCTTTTGGCCAGTAGTCCGGTTACCTTGTATGAATAAATAACCGGGGGCTTCTTAATCTGTATGATATCATTGATCCTGAGTACTCTGGAAGGTTTTACAGGCTGTTCACGGATCAGGATCCTACCTTTTTTACAGGCCTCCGTAGCCTGGTTCCTGGTCTTGTATATCCTGATGGCCCATAACCATTTATCGACCCTGATCTGTTTATCGATCAGCATATTTCATATCCTCCTCTTTACTCGCTAACCTCAAGCATGAAGCCGGTCCTGTGTATATTGGTAATGTTCACTGTAGGATCATCAGAAAGAAATTTCCGCAGTTTGGTGATATAAACATCCATACTCCGTCCCATGAAATAATCATCCTCACCCCATATCATCTTCAGGGCAATCTCCCGCCTGAGTATCTTGTTCTTGTTAATGCATAGCAGTCGTAAAACCTCAGATTCCTTTTTGGTAAGTCTTTTCTCACCCTTAGGACCATTTAATAATTGATTGGAGTAGTCGAATTTATACTTTCCCAGAACGTATTCTGTTTCCTTCTCACCGTTTAGCAGGCTGAGCCTGGTCCTCCTGAGAATGGCTTCAATCCGGAGGTTCAACTCTTCGGTACTGAAAGGCTTGGTCATATAATCATCACCGCCGATCTTAAAACCCTGGATCCTATCCTCTTTCAGGTTTTTGGCAGTAAGAAAAACAATGGGTACGACATCATTGATAACCCGGATTTCTTCGGCCAGGGTGAACCCATCCTTAATTGGCATCATAACATCCAGAATGCAAATATCAAATTTGCCATTTTTAAATAGTTCCAGTCCCGCCTCACCGTTCTCTGCATGCTGCACGCTATATCCAGACATGGTTAGAAAATCAGTTAGTACAAAGCCCAGGTTTTTATCATCCTCAACAAGTAGGATGTTTGCTTTGGATTTTTTCTTCATGGTATTAGCTTGATCAGCTAATTTAAAGAAATTAAATGGGCGTATCAAGAGGGAGGTAAATATCAAAGCGGCTGCCTTTGTTGATTTCGCTGTTTACCTCTATGTGTCCACCGTGGGCATCCACCATGTTTTTAACGTAATACAATCCCAGGCCGAACCCTTTTACATTGTGAATATTTCCCGTAGGGATCCTGTAAAACTTATCAAAAATGTGCTTTACTGTTTCTTTAGACATGCCAATACCATTATCCTCTATGGATAATAATATTCCTTCCTGTTTATTATTGGTCTGAATCTCCAGGGAGGTTCCATTGTTGGAGTATTTGATGGCATTGTCTACCAGGTTGGTAACAACATTCTTAATATGCATTTCATCCGCATTGAGTATGAATTGGTCAGCATCAAAATGATAATTTACAGTTGTGACTTTCTCACACTCGTCGAAACATAGGTGCTGGACGGTGTTCCTGACCAGTTGATGCAGATCAAATTCTGATTTGGTAAGGCTGAACTCATCCCTGTCAAGCCTGGCTACCTGCAAAACACGGTCTACCTGTCCCCTCATCCGGATGTTTTCATCATAAATGATCTTTGCATACTTTTTGATCCTTTCCGGTGATGCGTTTTCATTAGCATGTAACAAAACCTCGGATGCAAGTGATATAGTGGATATTGGGGTCTTGAACTCGTGGGTCATGTTGTTGATGAAATCATTTTTGATCTCCGATAGCTTTTTCTGTTTTATGATCGTGTTTATGATATACATGAAAGTGAAAACGAGTATCAGGAAGAAGATGGCAGTAAAGATCAGCCAGACTGACATCTCGACAAGTACAACTTTGCGCTGCGAAGGGAAATACACTTCAAGGTGGAAAAATTCTTCCTTCCAGAGGCAGGAAAGGCATGCTTTATGGCAATTCTTTTTTAATGATTTCGGAATGAATTCAGTGGAGGAATAAATAATGGAGTCATTTCTGGTCTTAAGAATCGCATATTCAAAGTCAGGATCAAGTTTGTGATAATCTATGTATTGCGTGAGCAGGGAAGCCAGCAAAGTGGTATCAATCACATTAAAAAAGGTATTTTTTGGCTGGGTATCTGAATATAATGGATTCTCTGGGCGGTTCAACTCAGCATCATTGGCATTGACCAGAGCATCGACCACCTCTTCAAGGGCCATATCAACCCTGTGGTCATGTTGTTCCTGGACAAGATTTACGGCATTCCAGACCCAGGAGCACTGGGTAATGGTCAGGCCCACCAGTGAAATGGAAACGGCCAGGATAATAATGGTGATTTGGGATTTTTGCATGCCTCTTTTACCGCTACAAATATACATGTAAAAAAGGCTGGTGATCAGGCTTTAACAAATCTTTAACAGGCCTGTAGATAAAGGGTCCTGGAAGGTTTTGTCAGCGGTTGTTGAAAAGGTTCATGGTCCGTTCTACTCCTATGGCCCCGAAGCTTAAAATGATATCATTCGCGACCTTTATCCGGTCCGCAAGACCATCTGTTTCTTCATCAGTCCATTCTCCAAGGACATGTCTCACCTGGCTGCCGGGAAAGAACTCATTTCCTATCCCGAACCTGAGGCGGGCATATTGCTGTGTGCCCAGGATCTGGTTGATATGGGTCAGGCCGTTATGCCCGCCATCTCCCCCGTGCGGGCGAAGGCGTAATATGCCGAATGGGAGAGCCAGGTCATCCACTACGACCAGCAGCCGGTCCACCGGCACCTTCTCCTTTTTCATCCAGTAATGCACCGCCCTGCCACTCAGATTTACATAGGTGGAGGGTTTGATCAGTACGAAAATCCTGCTTTTATATTTCAGGTTTGCTGAGAATGCCAGTCGGGAATCCTTAAAAGTAACATTGGATGCACTTGCCAGTGCATCCAATATTGTAAAACCTATATTGTGCCTTGTACCGGAGTATTCCTCTCCAATATTGCCGAGTCCAGCAATCAGGTATTTCAAGGGAACTGTATTTTATTTTTCCTGGGAGGAGCCTTCTTCTTCTGCTGCAGGAGCCTCGTCTGTTGCAGGAGTTTCTCCTTCTTCCAAAGCTTCTTCTTCAACTTCCTCTCCTTCTTCCGGTACGGCTTCTCGCAGGCCTTTGGCAATCAGCCTTGAGGAAACCACACCTGCTATCATAGCCCTGGGGGGGTCAAGAACCTCAAGATTATCATAGCTAAGGTCGCCAACTTTCATACTGTCACCAATATCCAGATCACTAAGATCAATCTCGAGCCGGTCAGGCATGTCCTTGATCAATCCGTTCACCTTTAGATTACGCCTTCTCTGCCTTAGTTTTCCGCCTTCACGTATCCCAACTGAACTGCCTGTTAACTCGACTGGTAGATTGACGGTTACTTTCTTGTCCGGAAATACCTGTACAAAATCAATATGAATGATACTGTCAGATACCGGGTGGAACTGGATATCCTGCATGACGGCATCAAAAGCCTGGCCTTCAATTTCAAGTTTCACCAGGAATACATCCGGTGTATAGACGAGCTTCTTGAACTGGTTCTCATGAGCAGAAAAATGCAGATTCTTTTCTCCACCATACATCACGCAGGGGATAATCCCTTGTTTCCTCAGGTCTTTGGATTCCTTCTTTCCAAGGCCCTGGCGCAGGGCCCCCTTGATTTCTAATGTTTTCATTTTAACAATTTTAAAGTGCTACTCAGAATTAGAGGGCGCTAACTCCCCATCACACACGCTTAGAAATTACCCCTCAAAAAAGACCCGCAAATATAATACTTTATTGGATAAAATTAGAACTGATGGATTCATAATTGTATACTTTATTGATCACATCAGCAAAAAGTTCAGCAACGGAGATGGTTCTGATCTTTTTACTATCCCTGGGAAGGGGTATGGTATCGGTTACAATTACCTCCTTGATCTTAGATTTCTGTATTCGTTCAAAGGCCTTGCCGGACAGGACAGGGTGAGTGGCGCAAACCCTGACGGAAGTGGCTCCCTCCTTTACCAGCATATCGGCTGCAAGGCAGATAGTACCTGCGGTATCAATCATATCATCGATAATGATCACATCTTTGCCCTTGATTTTTCCGATCACCTTAATATCTTCCACCACGTTTGCTTTTTTTCTGACTTTGTAACAGATCACCATCTCCGTTTTCATAAACCTGGAATAGGCATTGGCCCTTTTGGTTCCGCCCATATCCGGTGCCGCAATGGAAAGGTTCTTCATATTCAGGCTTTTCAGGTAAGGTACAAACAGGGAAGATGCATAGAGGTGATCCACTGGGACATCAAAAAATCCCTGAAGCTGATCAGCGTGCAGGTCCATTGTCATCACCCTGTCCACACCTGCTGCCGTCAGGAGATTGGCTACGAGCTTGGCGCCGATGGCTGCCCTGGGCCTGTCTTTGCGGTCAGACCGTGCATAGCCAAAATAGGGCATAACAGCTACGATCTTGTAGGCCGAGGCACGCTTGGCAGCATCAATTAACAAAAGCAATTCCAGGAGGTTTTCAGCAGGAGGGAAGGTTGATTGGATGATAAATACAGTACAACCCCGAACTGATTCCTCATAATTCGGCTGAAATTCACCATCGCTGAAGCGCTGGACATTGGTTTTGCCGAGTTCGCTTCCAAAAGCTTTTGCGATCTTTTCGGCCAGGTACATAGATTGTTTACCTGCGAAAAACTTGATAGGGGAATTGGGTCTCATCCGTAAATATAATAGGGTTTTTACTGGTAAATCATCTGCATTAATGCCCGCATTAAAAGTACAAATTAATTTTACTTTACCTCAGGGTTTTCCGTATAAACTCAAGCAGTTCTTTCCGGCCTTTTTTATGCAATGCTGAGGTCAGAAAAACAGGTGGAAGAGACTCCCAGGTTTCAAGCAGGGTTTTCTTGTATTGGTCTATGTTTTGCTTAACCTGGCTGGGAGTGATTTTGTCAGTTTTTGTGAATACCAGGGTAAATGGAATCTGGTTGCTGCCCAGAAAATGAAGGAATTGACGGTCGGCTTTCTGCATCTCCAGGCGAGTGTCGATCAGGAGAAAGAGACAGGCCAGGCTTTGCCTTTTCAGTATATACTCCCGTATCATATTCATCATTTTCTCCCTCTCCTTAACCGGCATCTTGGCATAACCGTATCCTGGAAGGTCAACCAGGTACCATTCCTTATTGATCAGGAAATGATTGATCAATTGGGTTTTCCCTGGTGTTGTTGATGTTTTGGCCAGTTTGTTCCGGTTGGTAAGCATGTTGATAAGGGATGATTTTCCGACATTTGACCTGCCTATAAAGGCATATTCAGGAAGATCATCCTGGGGACAACCCTTCAGTCCCACGCTGCTTTTTACGAACCGGGCCTCTTTGATGGTCATGACAACCATTTTTGCAGATTTTCAGCCACAAAGGCATCATCATTAAGATCCGGGTATGCTTCATAAACCCGGTCAATCTCTTTTTTTTGTCCGGGTGTAAGTACCTCATCCGGGTTCAGGGTCCACAATCCCTCCATCAGTCCCTGACGCCTTAATACTTCATGAAGACCAACAATACAGCCCTTAAAATTATTGGCTGCATCAAAAAAGGCTGCATTGCTGTCGGTTATCTGTATCCCCAGGTCCAGTTGTTGCTGTATGTCCCCGCTCAGGTTTCCTTTTTGTATATCTTCCAGCAGGGTCACTGCAGACCGGGTCCAGACTGCCCAGTGGCCAAGTAAGCCTCCTACTATCCTCTTTTTAATGATTTTCGAACCTGCAGGAAGCCTATATTCTGATAATAAATCAACCAGGATATTGTCATCATTCCCGGTATAAAGCGCAATTTCATCTGCCCGTCCGGATTCAATTACACCACGCACTACGTCAAATGTCTGATAACGGTTAAAAGGAGCCATCTTGATGGCAATTACATTTTCAATTTGTGCAAATTCCCTCCAAAAATTAACATCCAGAACCCTTCCACCTACGGCAGGCTGAAGGTAGAATCCAACGATGGGAATGATATCAGCAATTATCCTGCAATGTTCCAGGATGGTTTGATTGGAGGATTCCGGGAATGCAGCGAGGCTTAAGAGTCCTGCGTGATACCCCTGAGATACAGCCAGGCGTGCTTCCCGTGCAGCCTGTTCAGTTTTTCCGATAATCCCTGCAATCCTGATAACCGGTTTCTGGCTATTTGTTGCAAAATCGTCAAACTCTTCCCTGGCAATTTTTAATACGGGTTCATACAAATTGATCTCCGGCAAGCGGATCTCGAACTGGGTGGTGTGAACTGCTACAGCCACTCCTCCCGCACCTGCATCCAGGAAATACCTGATGATGGCTCTTTGCCTTCTCTCATCCAGCTTCCGATTTTTATCCAGGGCAAGCGGCATGGCCGGGATGACAACCCCTTTATGAAGGGCTTCCAGAATGTTTTCAGGAATTTCTTTAGTATTTTCCATCTCTCACTTCATAATGGGTAGGTTTGCCAAGCATCTTCCCGTCCTGGTTTATCCATTCGGCAATCCATTTGATAATCCGTTCCGTTGATACTTTCGGCCTGCCAAACAATTGAAAGGCATGCTCAGAATTATTAAGCAGGGCAGTCCGGGCTTCCTTATTTACAAATTCAGGATTTTTTTTGAAAAGTTTACCAAATTCTATGGCAACGTCGCGTACGGAAAGTGCATCCGGACCAGTAATATTTAAGTATTTAGCCGGACTCTCACAGATTTCCAGTGAACGGAGCACCACATCATTAACATCACCCTGCCAGATGACATTAAAATATCCCATGGAAAGATCAATGGGTTCTTCTTTCTTGACTTTAAGTGCAATGTCAACCAGCACACCGTAGCGCAATTCCACTGAATAATTCAGGCGGATCATGCAGACCTTTGTACCATGTTGTTTACTCCCATATTCAAACATTCTTTCCCTTCCCAGGCAGGACTGTGCATACTCACCTACCGGCGCGGGTGCATCGGTCTCCAGGGATCCACCTGACTCAACTGAAACCAGGGGATAGACACAACCAGTTGAAAAGGCAACAATATTTGATTCTTTATAATAATCGGCAACCAGTGCAGGCATAAATGAATTGACAGCCCAGGTCATGGAAAGATTATCTTCAGAACCAAACTTCATGCCTGCCAGGAAGTAAACATTTTTGACCTTGGGCAGGCCCTGGATGAAGTCCGAGTCCAGTAAATCTCCATGATAGGTTTCAATGCCTATATTTTCCAGTTGCTTGCGCTGTTCGGCTGATTCGAAGAGGGCGACACCATACATGCGTTTTTCAACACCTGCCTGCTCACAGGCACGTTTGGCCATGCTGGCCATCGAAGGGCCGATTTTTCCACCGATCCCAAGGAACATAATGTCTCCTTCCAGGCCTGAGAACATCTTTACAGCTTCAGGCGTAGGTGTGGACAGCAGGTCTTCCAGTATGTCCAGGCTGGCTATTTTATCCGGGTATTCTTTCATTATATTTTCTCCTATTTATATATTATTTGATATCTGGGCTACAATATTCTGGTACATGAAATAAACCATCAGGCTTACCACAAGAAAACCTATCACTGCGATTATGTTCTGCCGGATATTATTCGTGTATTCTCCCATCACCTTTTTGTTATTTAGAACCAGGAACATACCCACTGCAATCAGGGGAACCGTCAACATCGTGGAAGCCTGGGCCATGATCAGCGCATAAATGACATTTCCCCTGAAGAACACAGCTACCAGCATGCCTATCAGCAATACGCAGATGATAAATACCTTGGTCCGGGTATCATTCATGGAACGGCTCAAACCCAGACCGTCAGCAAGCAGTCCACCACCGATCACTGAATTCACCATCATGGATGAAAAGGCTGCCGCGCATAGACCCACACTGAAAATAACTTTGGCAGAAGCACCGAACAAGGCTTCAAGCTGCAGGGCCATATCAGCCGCTGAACTCACCAGGATCCCCCTTGGATGCAGGGCCGCTGCAGATGTGATGAGGACGGTAGCTGATATGAGGGCAAGAAAGAAAATGCCAATGTAGGTATCTTTCAGGCTGCGCTTCAGGTTTTCCTTTTTCCAGCCTTTGTCCTGTGCCAGGTATGATTGGTACAATGCAGCTGCCAGGGCAAAGGATGTACCCATCAGTGCAGATACAACATGTAAGCTGTCCATCGATAATTTTGAAGGAACCAATCCCCTGGCAAGGGGGGCAATTTCAGGTTTGGTCAGGATGAGATTTATAAAAAAGGCAATGATCATGATCATCACCATGAACTTCATCAGGTTCTCCAGGACCTTATATAGATTTTTTGCCCAGAAGATCATAATTATACCCAGGGGGGTAAAGATCAGGGGCCAGACACGTTCATTTATGCCTGTGATACCCTGCATGCCAATCCCAATGCCAAGGTTATTGCCGAACTGAAAGCTGGAGGTTGAGAGAAAGGCGGAGATGCCTATCAACAGGGCAAACCACCTGCCATAATTGTCAGCTATGGACTGCAGGATTGAATCATTGTTCATAACCCCATATCGTGCTCCCATAGAAGTATAGGTAATCATGAAAATGGTTGCCAGTACTATCACCCAGAGGAAAGAATAGCCATATTCCGAGCCTATCCTGGACGCAACCGTGATGCTTCCCGGTCCCAATACAACCGATGCAATAATGAACCCCGGTCCTACTGACTTGAGAAAACTCTTGATCTTTTTGTACATGGACTGAAATTACGCAAGTTTTGTAAAACTACCACCATCCTTTTGGCATGTTCTCAATATCTTCAAATGCTCCTTTAATTCCTTTTGCTGGCCCATAATAAACACTTCCGCCATAAGTTGTCAGGAAAAGCATCCCCGGATGATTAACATCGGGCACAGCTTTTTGTCCCCATTTAAACCGGTACCCCTCCACTCTTTTCCATGATTTACCGGCATCGTCAGTCCGGAAGGCTGCATTATGGAAGGTGTTGATATAGAGAGTTTTCGGATTGTCAGGTTCCATTCCGGCTGCATTAACACGGATCCTCTCGTCGAATACCTGTTTCCAGCTTTTTCCCCCGTTCTCGGTTTTAAGAACACCGCCACCTACGTCTCTGTCCCTCTCCCTGCGCGGCCAGCAACTAACATACATTACTTGCGAATTTTTATGATCAATAACCAGGTCATGGGGACCGTTAACTCCTTCCGGAAGGTCCAGCTGTTTCCATGATCCGGCATCGTCATCACTGAAATACATTGTCCCGTCAACGGTTTTCCCGTTCCTTTCACCACGTGCACAAAGTAAAAACAAACGTCCCCTGGAATTCTGACGTACCTCCCATGCAAACAAATTATCTCCAAGTCCCACATTAGCTTCCTTCCAGCTTTTTCCTCCATCAACAGATTTGTAAACTCCTTTATCAAACAGACTGACATAAAGTGTCCTGGAATCAGGGGGCGAATCTGGATCCAGCAGGATATTCGTGCATACGGCATTCTCTGGCATGCCCACGTTACTTTTGATCCAGTTGCGGCCACCGTCTTCGGATACTGCTACACCCCCCTTGAAACGATCAAATCCATATCTGCCAAACATTTTGGTACGGGGCAGGTCATGCGCATTGGCCCAGACCGACCAGACCCTGCCTTTTACTTCGGGATCAAAAGTAAGGTCATAGCAGGTATTCTGCCAGGACCTGGGCACATTTGTAATTGAATGGAACCAGCTTTCACCCCCGTTAAAAGTATGGAACAGTCCCATATCAGTATAACAAATAAAAAAATGTTCCTTATCAAAGGGGTCAAAATGAACACCGTAACATGTCGTAACATCAAGTCCCCCGCTGGCATAAGACCCATCCTCACGATTGTGACTGTATACCTGTTCCCAGGTCTTTCCGCCATCTGTGGTTTTATAACCCCTGCCATTATCGCCGGCATAGCATAAATCCGGATTCCCTGGAGCAACTCCCAGGTCGATGGGGCTTCCTCCCCAGCCGGGATCAAAACTTTCCTCCATCCAGGAGCCTTCAAAATTCTCAGTGATATAACCACTCGGTGTTGAGGAGAGAAGCACCGGAAGCCATGTTCCTCCTCCATCAACAGTCTTGTATATACTGTATATAACCTCTGATTCTCCTTCTTTATTTATTATGGGATTCATGGTGGATATATAGGCAATGGCCGGTTGTTTTTCACAAACTGCCAGGCCTTGCCTGAACCTGGGTGCTTTCCCGGCAGCTATTCCCTTAAACAGTCCATTACTGGAAGGTTTCCAGCTTCGTCCCAGGTCCCTGCTCACATACATGCCGCCTTGCCCTTTTCCATCTTTGTATTCGAATTTTGATTGAATATAGAGGAGTCCCCCATCATTCTCATAACCGCCTTCCGCAGCTATGATTGTTTCGACCGGCAGAGGCAGTATTCTGGTGGCTCCCGTTTGCTCATTTACGCTGATACAGGCACTTTCTGTGAAAACAATAACTTCACCCGGACTCCCATAGATGTGGCATGGAAAAATCGCTCTTATACTTCTACCTGGCAACCTGGTAAGTAATTCCCAGTCTTCGCCATAATTGGTGGACCGGACAAGCATGGCGGAATCAGCATTATCCTGGCTACTGCTTCCCATATAAGCCCTAAGAGGTGCCATCCCCAGGTATATGCGCCGGTTATCAACGGGATCCACCTTTACTTTGGCAATGGTGACATCCAGGGCTCCTTCAATGATCTCTGAAGGCAGGAAATCCATTCCCTGCAATCGCTCATGCTTTTTTACCTTTCCCAGGTCAGGATAGACAATGTGCCAGGTCTCTCCCCTGTTTTCAGATCTGTAGAGCAGGCTTAATCCGGATCCCCTGTCTTCGCTGTAACGATAACCGCGTACAGCTGCATAAACCGTATTTTGTGCGACCGGGTCAAACTCAAAATCCTCGGGTACCGTCCACAAATTCTTAATCTTCCAATTCTTACCTCCATCCAACGTAACATAAGCTGCTGTCATATCGCAATGTGTCATGACAAAATTATCGTCAAAAGGGCTTATGGTAGGTTTCAAGACACCCCCTCCACCACCTGGTCCGATTACCTTCCAGGTATTTTCGGTGGGATGATCATTATCCCCAATCTTTTTGGATGAGCAGTCCTGAAGACCAATGGTAAGTAGTCCTAAAAAGATTATTAGGGGCCATCTATTTGCTAGCATTTTCGTCATTTTTATTGCATGATCATTTAACAAAAAGTAAAAATAATATTTATATTTGTTAATGAAACTAAATGAAAGTTTTTATCTCAGTTTTTAGCTTACGATAGCTTTTTTATGATGACATGACACACAGCAAAAATTACCTCCTTACTTTGCAGCGATTATTTACCCTCCTATTCCTCATTTTGGCCGGAATCCATACTTATGGCCAGGACAATACCATTCCAGGTGAAGTGAAATCACCTTATCCCACCATCATAAACCTTGCAGTCGATTGGTATATTGAGGGAGATGATAATCTGAACGGGGAGGTGAAAGTACAGTTTCGGGAAAAAGGTGAAAAGGACTGGCAGGAGGGCATGCCTCTACACAGGATTCCAGCTGGAAATTCAGGAACCAACACCCGGCCGACCTATTATTGGAAAAACAAACATTCAGGAAGCATCTTTGATCTGAAACCGGGTACCAGGTATGAGATAAATCTCAGGCTTGAGGATCCGGA
>CAZXOJ010000082.1:0-14815 GCA_964642325.1 uncultured Bacteroides sp.
GGGACAAGCTCATCACGTTCGATCATTTTTTTGTCAGGAAAGTTATGTTCATGAAATATGCACAGGGCTTTATTGTCCTGCCAGGTGGATTTGGTACACTGGATGAATTTTTTGAAGCCATTACCCTGATACAGACAGACAAAATAGGAAAATTCCCCATCGTCCTGGTCGGGAAATCCTACTGGGAAGGCCTGATCAAGTGGGTTAAAGATGTGATACTGGAAGAAGAACAAAATATCAGCGAAGAAGATATGGAACTTTTTATCGTTGTGGATGATGCCGAAGAGGCTGTTGATCACATAGAGCAGTTTTATTCAAAATACCTTCTCAGTCCTAATTTTTAGTAACCTGCCCGCCGTCTTTATCGTATATGTCTGTTAAGCAAAAACTTATAAGCAGTAAGATATTGTTAATTTATTATTTTGAATTGTTACCAAATATTTCTGATATTTACATGTTTGATGTAAAACATTGATAATCTTATGATTAAATCAATTACCGCAGTTTTACTGCTGTTCCTGGGCACTGCCATGCTGATGGCCCAGGACCCGGTGTCCGTTAAAATGACAGTTCCCTCAGTAGTTGGAGCCGGGCAGGAATTTCGTGTATCCATTACCATCGATAAGGGGAAACTTGAAGAGTTCAGCAGGTTACAACAGGAATTGCCTGCAGGATTGGAGGCCAGGCAGGAGAATTCAGGTTCAGCTGACTATAGCTTTGATAACCAGAGAGTAAGATTTATCTGGTTAAAGCTGCCTTCGGAAAGCCCAATACTCCTAAACTACAAGGTATCGGTGAATGAGAGACTGAAAGGGACCTTTACCCTTGGTGGAGAATTTTCTTATGTTGAGAACAATGAAAGGAAATCGGTTAACCTTCAGAGCGAGAATATCAACATCACACCCTCACCAACTATCAGTGCCGATAAGCGAATTGATATCGGCTCATATGCCTCTGTCATTACAACCGAACAGATAAGCACGCCGGCATCCAGCACTGTTACATGTATACGGCAAACCCCATACAAGGCTAGAACGGGCAATGATATCATGGTGAATTTGCTGGTTTACAAGAGGGACATGAATAAGTTTGCCAAGATTGAGGAACAGATCCCTTTGGGATTCCAGGCAGTGGCAGTGGAATCAAGGGAGGGACTATTTACATATAAAGAAGGGGTAGCCAAATTTGTATGGATGAACCTGCCGGAGGAACCCGGTTTCACCGTCAGTTACAGGTTGATTCCTGAAGCTTCGAAAAGCATCGACGATCTTCAGATCAGTGGTAAGCTTTCCTATATTCTGGAAGGGCGGAATATCTCTGTCGACGTTGCCCAGATGGATGTATACCTGAACGAGATCAGTAACGCGAACATTGAGGCTCTTATGGCTTCCATAGGCAAAGGGGAAGAACCACCTGCATATAAACCACCGGTCCAGGCTGAGCAGGAGGAAATCAAACCTCCTCCTGTAAATGAAGAGAAACCTGTCGTTAAAGAGGAAAAACCTGTTGTCAAGGAAGAAACACCTGTCGTCAAGGAGACCCGAACAGTTGGTACAGGATCCTCCGGCATTCCTGATAGGCAACGCCTGCCTGTTCAGGATGGTATATATTACAGGGTTCAGCTGGCTGCCGGGAGCAGGTTCACCGATGCGGACAAAACATTTGCTGCCAATAATTTAACGAGGCCTGTCCTTGTGGAAAGACATGATGGCCTGTATAAATATACAGTTGGCTCCTTCAGTACTTACGACCGGGCAAATGAATTTAGGAAAACCGTTGTATCCAAGGGCGTCAGTGGGGCGTTTGTTGTCGCTTACAGAAATGGTAAAAGGATCAATGTAATTGATGCCAGGAAGGCAACGGGAGGCTGATATACACCCGTATGAGATACAGGATTTCAATAGCGTTATTTTATTCCCTGGCAGCAATGCTTACTCTGCCAGGCCGGGCTAATGCACAGGAAATCGACTTTGATTCACTCCTGATCAGAAAGGTAGAAGTTGAGAATCCTACCTATATGCCTGTGATAGGTGTAGCATTCGGAACCATGCACTTTTTCGGAGACGTCAAGAATAGTTTTCCGACACCTTTAAGTGACAGGTCTGGATTCAAGGTTAATGTTTCATCCCCTCCCTTTGACAGGCAAAAGACATTCGTTGTAAATTTTTCCCTCCTTTTCGCAGAAGTGACCGGCAATGAACGATCATATCTAGACCTGGACAGGAACCTGAATTTTCATTCCACCATCAATGCTTTTGGTGTGGGTGTGGAGTATAATTTTGGCCATCTATTTAAAAAGGAATCTCCTGTTCTGAGACCATTTGTATCCATCGGTTTTGAACCCTTCCTTTTCAGTGCCAAGGGCGACCTGTGGAGGGGGAACGTAGCATATCATTACTGGTCAGATGGAACCATAAGGAATATACCTGAAGCTGAAGGGGACTTCATGCGCAGTGAGCTCATAATGAGGGATTGGGACTATGAAACTGACCTTCGCGAAGCAGATCTATACGGACTTGGAAATTACCGGCAGTTCAGTTTTGCAGTGCCCATTGATTTTGGCCTTGATTTTAACATCAGTGAGCGGATGAAAATGAGACTCGGTACCACCTTTCACCTAACATTTACAGACCTGATAGATAATGTTAGCTCGGACGGGGAAGGAGTCACCGCAAATTCCGTCAATGATCATTTTGCCTTCACTTATGTCGGCCTGCACCTGGATCTTTTCTCAGAGCCAAAGGTCAGGACCGAGGAATTACTGTTTGCCGAATTGGATGATTTTGATTACCTGATGTTTGAAGATGAGGATGGTGATGGTATCGTGGATGGGGTTGATGAGTGTCTGGGGACACCGGAAGGTGTGGAAGTTGATTCCACTGGATGTCCCTGGGATTATGACCAGGATGGTGTTCCTGACTATATGGATGATGAAGACTCATCTCCCGGGGCCATCGTGAATGAGCAGGGAGTTGAAATGAGTGAGAATGAACTGGAAAGCCTGCTGGCGACACCAAATGCCATTTCAAGGAGCGAACTTGATCTGTACCAGGTCCCATCTGAACAAAGAGAACGTATGAGCTTTGATCAGTTAGATGAAAAATTACACGGCCTTGATCTGGATGGAGATAAATACCTGAGCTTTGACGAATTGCTGCTGGCCATCGATGACTTCTTTGATTTTAAATCCTTTATGTCTACTGATGAGGTCTACGAGGTCATCAATTTCTTCTTTGCCCAATAAGCCATCAATGCTTATTTCAGTTTTCCCAGGCGTTCCATATCTCGCTTCATGTCTTTCTTTTTGATGGCCTCACGCTTGTCGTATTTTTTCATGCCTTTTGCAAGCGCAATTTCCAGTTTGGCATAACCAGTCTCATTAATGAAAACGCGCAATGCGATAATGGTCAGTCCCTTTTCCCTGGTCTGCTTCTCCAGCTTATTGAGTTCCTTTCTATTCAGCAAAAGCTTGCGGTCACGATAAGGGTCATGATTGTTATAACTTCCCTGGTCATAAGCTGAGATTCTCATGTTTGTTACCCATAGCTCATTTTCCTTGAACAGGCAATAGGAATCTGACAGGCTTGCCTTTCCCATACGGATGGATTTAATCTCCGTGCCTGTAAGCTGCATGCCTGCTACCAGTTTATCAATGATCTCATAATCGAAATAAGCCTTCTTGTTCTTTATGTGTATCCTGTTATTCATCCCTTTTCATCAGGCTGCAAAGTTAATAAGTTTTTTTGCGACCTTTGCCTGTATGGCTGCAAACATTCCATACAATCTGGTCACGGTATTGGGACATACAGCCGGTGGAAAAACAAGATTTGCTGCATGTCTGGCTGAAAAGCTTAAGGGTGAAGTGATCAGTGCAGATTCCAGGCAGGTATACCGCCACATGGACCTGGGCACTGGCAAGGATTATGAGGATTATCTGGTCAACGGCAAACAGGTTCCTGTCCACCTCATCGATATCCAGGAACCCGGCTATGAATATAATGTCTATGAATATCAAAACGATTTTATCAACGTATTCCAGGAAGTACGAGCGCGCGGCTCAATACCTGTCTTATGTGGTGGTAGCGGCCTGTATATTGAAGCGGTACTGAAAGGCTACAGGCTGATCCGGGTCCCGGTGAACCATGAACTCAGGTCAACGTTTGAGCAGGAAAGTATGGATGACCTGACAGCCAGACTGGCGGGGATCAGAAAACTGCATAACAAGACGGATATTGTAGACAGGAAACGCTTGATCAGGGCGTTGGAGATCGAGGTTTATTACCAGGAGCATGCGGAGCTGGATGAAGAGATGCCTGTAATACTACCCATTATACTCGGGATCAAATTCGACAGGCTATCACGTCGAAAGAGGATCAGTGAACGGTTGGCAGAAAGGCTTGACCGGGGAATGATAATGGAAATCCAGTCCCTTATTGATAAAGGTGTCACTCCCGAAAAACTGATTTATTATGGTTTGGAATACAAATACATAACGGAGTACCTGACAGGGCAAACCACTTACGAAGAAATGTTTGCCAACCTTGAGACTGCCATCCATCGTTTTGCCAAGCGGCAAATGACGTGGTTCAGGAGAATGGAACGTCTGGGCGTAAAGATCCACTGGTTCGACGGATATCAACCACTTGAAGAAAAGATCGAAAGAGCTGTTCTACTCTGCCATGATTAGCACGAAGCATGCTACAGACCAAAGACCCTTATTCAGCTTAGAAATCCCATTTTACCTGGTTCATCATGAAAACCAGGGCAAGTATGATCAATAAATTAAAGGTCGCGACCAGGTAATTAAAGGATTTGCGATTCTTTTTAAAACGCCTCCTGATCATGATCCCAATGTTGGGGATGAAAAACGAGACGAGTACGATAATGTAATAAATGACAGAAGTCCCGTCATCCATAATCTCCTCAGTGTTCACCTCACTATCTGCAAAAAATAGGACCAGGTATACAAAGGCCAGGAAAAAGGCCAGGTATACCAGGTAGGATATTTTCAGTATAGCAGTGGATACCTTTCGCTTCCTGTGAAGCCTGAATGGTTTCAGGAGAATAATGGCAATAACGTATACGAACAGGAAGGTGGCGATGAAAATAAAATGCAGCAGGAACTGGAAAAAATTATTCATGCCGTGGAATATTGTTTCTACGAATGTAAGAAAAAAGATGGCATCCGGAGCACTCCTGATTCACAGATCGCTATTTCAGCCACCTGTCAAGCCAACCGAAAAACTCCCGTTGCCAGAGTATGGCATTCTGGGGTTTTGTCACGAAATGCGTTTCTTCAGGGAATACCAGTAACCTGGCAGGTATGTCCCTTAACCTGGCTGCATTGTATGCCTCCAGGCTCTGGGTATAGGGTACCCTGAGGTCCATCTCACCTGTTATGATCATGATGGGGGTATCCCATTTATCTATATGCCTGTGGGGTGAGAACTGGTAATTCCTTGGGGTAGGTTTATCCCAATAGGCGCCACCATTATCAAAATTCACAAAAAAAGTTTCCTCTGTTGCGGTGTACATGCTTTCCAGGTTGTAGATACCGCAGTGGGAAATAAATGTTTTGAACCTCCCCTCATGGATACCTTCAAGGTAGAAAGTTGAATACCCACCGTAACTTGCCCCTATGGCCCCAAGTCTTTCTTCATCCACATAAGGCTCAGCACTCAAAGCATCAATGGCGCTCAGGTAATCTTTCATGTTCTGTCCACCGTAATCTGTAGAGATCTGCAGGTTCCACTCATGTCCAAAGGTCGGGAGTCCCCTTCGGTTGGGTATCACCATAATGTATTCATGGGCTGCCATAAGCTGGAAATTCCAGCGATAGTGAAAATCAGGGTTAATGGCATTCTGAGGACCGCCCCCACAGAACAGGATGGCCGGGTATTTCTTACTGGCATTGAAATTTGGTGGATAGACCACCCATACCAACATGTCCTTATTGTCGGTTGTTTTTACCCAGCGCTCCTCGTACTTCGGAACTTTGATATGGTCATAGATCTTATCATTGGTATGCGTCAACTGGCTCGCCTCGCCGCTGGCAGGATCGACAAGGAAAATCTCCGTGGCGTATGCGATATCCTGCTTGGTAGCTACCATCTTTTCCCCTGCAAGGGCAAAAGAACCATATGTATGAGGTCCTTCGGTGATTTGCCGGATTTCCTTGCTCTCTACATCCATCTCATAAAGCTGGAAGGTGGCATGGATGCCGCTGATGAAATAAAGTTTATCTCCCTTCCATATAACATGGTCTACATTCTGGTCAAAACCTTCTGTCCAGTATTCCTTCTGTCCACTTGCGAGGTCGATCACAAAAAGCCTTACCTGGTCCGCTTCATACCCGGGCGTGGCCATACTCTGAAAGGCCAGCTTGCTACCATCTTCCGAAAAAGATGGATATTTATCGTATCCCGGCATTCCAGATGTCAGGTTTTTTGTATCACCTGATGCCAGGTTATAAAGGTAAACGTCTGAGTTGGTGCTCATGGCATACTCCCTGCCTTTCATTCTCTTACAGGTATAGGCGATCTGTTTCCCGTCCGGACTCCACGTGATCTCAGCATCATCAAAATATGGAGCAAGGGGGGCATCCCAAAGTTCGCCCTCCATGATATCAAGAGGTACGCCTGGTCCTGATTCGTCGTAACTTGCTACAAAAATATGGCTATATGCGTAGTCATGCCATGCATTCCAGTGCCGGTACATCAGGTCATCAATGATCCTTACATTGGTTTCGGGTAGATCCGGATAGACCTCCTGGGCTGTCTCCTCAAGCTTCACATCCATCGTAAGCAGGATATTAGTGCCATCGGGCGACCAATCAAAGCTGTTGATATCGGACTCTAGAGAGGATACCTGTTTTTTTCCATTGCCATCAGGTCCCATTTCCCATAATTGACCCCCGCTGAGGAATCCGATCTTATCTCCGGTCGGGTACCACTTGGGACTGTAATACTTCCCTGCTCCGTCTGTCAGCCGGGTTGGTTCGCCGCCTTCTATGGAAATTTTAAAAATATCACTGATGCTTTTGTTTGTTCTCACATCATATCTGCTAACGGTATAGAGGACTTCTTTTCCATCGGGGGAAAGGTTCATGCTGCCTAGCCTGCCGAACTTCCAAAGGATCTCCGCGGTCAGGACACCCCCGGCGATCTCTTCCTGGGTGAGGGTCCCTGAGAAATCACCGACAACGCTGGCTTCTTCTTGGGGAGCTTGGGTACATGAGGATAATAGGATGCCTGCACATAACAGGATACAAAGGAAAAAGCGATTCATGATATTTTTGGTTTAGTAGGTTACGTCAAGTATTACGGTGGACTAAAATACATAATCTAAAAAAAAATGCTACCCGAAGCAGCGTGTTGGATAGCATTAATTTTATACGGACAAGATCCGGGGTTATTTTTTTGTCCCGTTAAAGGTTTCCACGATCTTGGTCTCAATTTCGTCTGCCAGTTCAGGATTATCCAGCATTAAGCTCTTTACGGCATCCCTGCCCTGACCGAGTTTGGTATCAGCATAGCTGAACCAGGATCCGCTTTTTTTGATAATCTCCAGATCGACGCCCAGGTCTATCAACTCGCCGGTCCGGGATATGCCTTCTCCGTATATGATATCAAACTCGGCTTTTCTGAAGGGTGGGGCGAGTTTATTCTTGACAATTTTGACCTTCGTACGGTTTCCTTTTACCTCATCACCATCCTTTATTTGCCCAACCCTCCGAATATCAATACGGACAGATGAATAGAATTTCAATGCATTACCACCCGTGGTAGTTTCAGGGTTTCCAAACATTACACCGATCTTTTCTCTCAGCTGGTTGATAAACATACAGGTAGTATTGGTCTTGCTGATATTGGCAGTAAGCTTCCGTAAGGCTTGGGACATCAACCTTGCGTGTAAACCCATTTTAGAATCACCCATCTCACCTTCGATCTCCGATTTAGGGGTTAGGGCGGCGACAGAATCGATTACGATGATATCGATCGCTCCCGATCGGATGAGGTGATCCGTAATTTCCAGGGCCTGTTCCCCATTATCCGGCTGGGAAATATAGAGGTTCTCTACATCAACTCCTAAATTTTCAGCATAGAAGCGGTCGAAAGCATGTTCAGCATCGATGAATGCTGCAATACCTCCTGCCCTCTGGGCTTCTGCAATGGCATGGATAGCCAGGGTCGTTTTTCCAGAAGATTCCGGGCCGTAGATTTCAATAACCCTTCCCCTGGGATAACCCCCGACTCCGAGTGCAACGTCCAGGGAAATTGATCCGGAGGGAATGAAAGCTATATCTTCGATGGCATTATCACCCATTTTCATGATGGTGCCTTTTCCATAGCCCTTTTCTATTTTATCCAGCGTAAGCTGTAATGCTTTTAATTTCTCCTGTTTGATTTTGCTTCCGTTCGATTCTTCGCTCATTATGATTGGATTAATGTTTTTATGCAGGGCGGCCTGTTACTTCAGCCTTTTAATGCATCCAGTATCTGGTTTGTATGGTTCTTTGTGTCAACTTTGTTGATGATTTTAAGGATTACTCCCTGTTCATCAATGATAAATGTTTTCCGTAGGATGCCTTCGTATTCTTTTCCATACAACTTTTTAAGTCCCCATGCCCCATAGGCCTTCAGTATCTCCTTGCCTGAGTCAGAAATCAGGTTAAAGGGCAGATTATACTTATCGATGAAATTCTGATGAGATTTTTCACTGTCAGCACTGACTCCGATTACCTCAAACCCTTTCTTTATCAGCTCCCTGTAATTATCTCTCAGGTTACATGATTCGGTCGTACAACCCGGGGTATTATCTTTCGGATAAAAGTAGAGAATCACTTTCCTGCCCTGCAGGTCTTTCAGAGATATCGCGTTTCCCGACTGGTCTTTGCCCGAAAAATCAGGTGCCTTCATGCCTTCTGCCAGTTCTGTCATTATGATTTTCTTATAATAGTGAATGCAAAATTACAAAGTTTGAGAGAAATTCCATCCCTGGTTCTTCCCATATAAGCAAATTGTTAATATTTTTACCATATCTTAATGGCATCCGGGATCAAATATATGTTGCATAATAACGCTTTTTAACTTCAGAATGTTCAAGTCACTCAGAAAATACAGCATATTCTGGATCATCCTGGTCTTCGGTTCACTGACTGGCTTATCTGCAAATCCGGCCGATACCTTACAGGTCTTTTATCAAGACAGTACCTTAAATGCTTTCCTTGACCAGGCGATCACCTATCAGCAACAGGCAGATTCATTCTATGAACTTTCAATTAACTGGAGGAAGGAGATCATGAAAATGGATGATCCCGCCGAGCGTACAGCTTTGCAGAGAAGGATAGCCGCGGCAGAGGACAGTACGGGGATTTACAGGGAGATGGCCATTGTATATTTTGCCTACGTAAATAGCAGGCTACCTGTTGAAAAACGACTAAGTCCCTGGCTGGTAAAAGACACTGTATTGGATGGCATTACCGTTTACCAGTACAGGCTGACAGATGATTTCCTGGCCAAGCTGAATGAAAAAACGGAAGCTCTATCTGCATCGGGCGAGCCTGAGTTTGACACATCCGGCAAAGGATTTAACTTCAAAATATACAATCAGTCCCCATACAGTGCAGCGCAGACCTTCGAATATGATTTTCCACTTCCCGCCGGAGTATTTTACCGGATACAGCTTGCTGTATACAAGAACCGGCTGGCTCCGGATCATTTTAAAGGACTTTCCCCCATTACCACTGAGAAAATTCCTGATAAGAACCTGATAAGATTTTTCGTGGGTAAATTTTACAGGTTCGAAGATGCCAGGAGCGCTTTGGTAAAGGTCAGGGCCTATGGACACACTGATGCCTTTATCATCGGTTATTATAACGGAACAAAGGGGACGTTTACGAAACTGCAGGAATTGGAACGGTATCCTTAAGCGTCCATGCATGTGATTTAGGAAAGAAATGCTTATTTTTGTTCATTACTGATCTGGGAAGCATGTCTGAAAAAGAGAAATCGAGAGAGTTTCCGGAATTTGAGGAATTCTATGATGTAGATGGAGCTGAAGAGAATTCCCTGATCCTGCATAACGACGATGTAAATACATTCGAATTCGTGATCGAATCACTTATCGATGTCTGCAAACACACTGACGAGCAAGCAGAACAGTGTACCTATCTGATTCATTATAAAGGAAAATGTGATGTCAAGAAGGGCTCATTTGACTTTCTCAGGCCCTTAAGGCATGATCTGGTTGAGAGGGGACTGAATGCTACGATTGATTAAGTTTTCATATATCATTTAACCATATGTCAATACTCGCTATAATTCTAATAATCGTCCTCGGCATCCTGCTTTTCGTCGTGGAGTTCCTGCTGATACCTGGAGTTACTATTGCTGGTATTGGTGGGGCCGTATTGATGGGTGTTGCAGTATACATGTCCTATAAAACACATGGCAATACCATAGGTAATTATACATTGATTGCGACATTGATCCTGACCATTGGAGGGTTTGCCTACGCCCTTAGGGCCAAGACATGGAAACGCCTGGCACTGAATAAGGATATTGATGGGAGGGTAGAGGTTGGCCTGGAAAATGAAACCGTCAAAGTCGGAGACAGGGGAGAGTCAATAACCCGCATGGCACCGGTTGGAAAAGTACTGATCAACGGGCTTGTCGTGGAAGGAAAGTCCCAGAGAGGATTTCTGGACCAGCACACCCCTGTTGAGGTCATAAAGGTCTTAAACACACAAGTTATTATAAAACCAATTAAAGAAAAATAAATATGGAAGGTTCAGCAATAGGAATTTACATTGTCATTATCGTTGGATCCATAATTGGCTTATGGATCATCTTTTATTTCATCCCGGTAGGACTCTGGTTCTCCGCCCTGATTTCAGGGGTGAGGATTTCATTGCTTCAACTGATCCTGATGCGTTGGCGGAAGGTACCACCCAACATCATTGTCAGGGCCATGATTGAGGCCCACAAGGCGGGATTAGGGGAGATCAAACGGGACGAACTCGAAGCACACTACCTGGCGGGCGGACATGTGGAAAAAGTTGTACATGCCCTGGTTTCAGCTGCGAAGGCCAATATTGAGCTGTCATTCCAGATGGCAACGGCCATTGACCTGGCCGGCCGTGATGTGCTTGAGGCGGTTCAAATGTCGGTAAATCCGAAGGTGATAGATACACCTCCCGTGGCGGCTGTGGCCAAGGACGGTATACAGTTGATCGCCAAGGCAAGGGTTACGGTACGTGCATCCATCAAACAACTGGTTGGGGGTGCTGGAGAGGAAACCGTCCTTGCAAGGGTAGGTGAAGGAATTGTTTCATCCATCGGTTCAGCAGACTCACACAAAGCAGTGTTGGAAAATCCGGATTCCATCTCGAAGGTGGTACTTGAAAAGGGACTGGATGCCGGAACGGCTTTTGAGATCCTGTCCATTGATATTGCCGATGTGGATATTGGAAAGAACATCGGTGCCCAATTACAAATGGACCAGGCTGAAGCAGATAAGAATATTGCCCAGGCCAAGGCTGAGGAACGCCGTGCAATGGCGGTAGCCGTCGAGCAGGAGATGTTGGCCAAGGCCCAGGAAGCCAGGGCTAAGGTAATTGAAGCTGAGGTGGAGATCCCGCTGGCGATGGCAGATTCTTTTAGGAAGGGTAAACTGGGTATCATGGATTACTATAAATTTCAAAACATCCAGTCCGATACGGATATGAGGGAATCCATTTCCAAGAGTACAGGAGGAGCCGGTGAGACGAAAAAGAAATAATCCCTGGTAATAGAAACAAACAAAGAATTCTCAATAGCAAAGGGTGTTAAAACGTCGCTGACATTTGGGCAAACCCAAATGAAGGCTCCTTTTTTAACACCCTTTGCCATTAGAAATAGTTTATTCTATTAGCCTGCAGCAATTTCTTTTCCCCGCCACCCAATCTCCCGGTACCATCTGCGAATGATAATGGATTTTACTATCTTTCGAAAATGGATCAGTCTCATTCCATTAAAACCCCCCTTACTGGTCTTGCCATTCTTGCTGTCCTGGGACCATCCATCGTATGGGCCTCGGAGTATATAGGATCAGGTGAAGTCATTCTGGCCACAAGAAATGGTGCCATTTTCGGTACCGGGATCATGTGGGTGATCATCAGCGGTATTTTTCTCAAATTCTGGATAGGCATGAGTGGTGCCAGGTATACCGTTTGCACCGGCGAAGGGATGATTGATATGTTTTCCCGGATGCCGGGCCCGAAGAACTGGGCCGTCTGGATTGTGCTAGTAGCCCAGTTCATTTCCGCCACCATTGCTATTGGATCCATAGCTACAGCCTCTGGTGTATTCCTCAGCAGCATACTGCCAATCAGCCATTCAATAGGGGGATGGATAGTTACTGTTTTTGCATTCCTGGTCGCCTGGGTAGGGAGATTCAACTGGATCAAGGTGGTTATGAGCTTCCTGGTTTTGATCATGATCATTGGTGTGTTCTGGGTGGCAGTCAGTGTATTTCCCGGTTGGTCCGAATTTCTGCACGGATTCGCCCCACAGTTCCCGGCTGTGCCGGATTGGGCATTAGCCCAGGGTGTAAGCGACAATCCATGGAAGGAGATCCTTCCGCTGCTGGGTTGGGGAGCTGGGGGATTTGCCAGCCAGGTATGGTACAGTTACTGGGTGATGGGTGCAGGCTATGGTGCTGCGCGGAAAGATGTCTACGGAAAGCCTGCGGATATCGTAAGATTAAAAGATTTTTCCATAGAAGAAGCCAAAAAACTGTTGGGGTGGAGCCGCATTGTCTATTATGATTCTTCTGTGGCAATTGTGCTTGGCACTCTTATTACGATCGGTTTCATGATCGCTGGTGCAGGTGTATTGAGACCAGAGCAATTGGCTCCCAGTGGTGAGCGTGTGGCACTTCAATTGTCAGAAATATTCTCATCACGGTGGGGCAGTGCAGGAGGATTCCTTTTCCTGCTGGGTGGTACGGCAGCTCTGGTAGGTACCCTTGTTGGGCAATTGGCTGGCTGGCCCCGCCTGTTGGCAGATTGTTTTCGCATCTGCATCCCTGCCTTTAACCGAAAATTTAAATGGCTAATGCAATTCCGCCTGTTCCTGACCTTCTTTTTCCTTTCCAATATGATCATCGTTTACAGCTTCAACCTGCGGCCAGTGGCCCTTATAAAACTGGGTGCACTCCTGGATGGATTGCTGCTGACACCCCTGCAGGCATTGTGGATAGGAATTGGTTTATATATTGTGATGCCCCGTCTTTTCAGACCTGAGGTGGGGAAGATTCTACGGCCCAACTGGGTGTTGGGTACCGGCCTGATTATCGCCTTTCTGGTTTTTGGTTATTTTTGTGTTGTCCAGTTGCCGGCAGTATTCAGGTAGGGAACTTTTTTAAAGATTGTTCGTAAAATTCACCAGCTTTACAATATCAAGATTTAATAACCGTTTTGTGAAAAACCAAAAACAATGAAAACGATCCTAACCAAAGCACTTGTTGTTTTTTCAATCATCCTGTTGTCTTTTCAATTAAATGCCCAGACAAAAATCAATAAACTTGAAATTGAAGGAGATGCAGTAGAGATTGTTACCTCCAAATCAATGACGGCAGATGTAAACGGTACACTTTCCACGGGAGAATCATTAACAACAGAATGTTACCAGGGGATGTGCTATGTCACAATAGATTACAAGGGCCGAAAGGTTACAGCTCCCATTGGGGACAGAATAACCATTGCACAGGTCTGGGAATATGATTTTGGCGGGGATGGTGACAAAGAACTGATCGTGGTCAACGATTATAAAGGGTCTTCTGTACTCTATGTATTTGCCTATTCACGGGGGATCATACAGAAGTTGTATGAGAAGGAAATATTCAATAACCGAACGGTTTTGAAGCCTAACTATATTGAGTTTTATCTTCCCAGGGGCCTCGATACTATCTGGCATTATTACATGGGCACTTTCTGGCAGATGAAACCTGTTGATTAATTTGTCACAGCGTAAACAGAATAATTCACATTTCTTCCGCATTGAGATTTTCTTTTCTTGCACTAAGGTATAATGATGCCTTTGTATAGGCTTTTAAAAGCTTATTGCGTATTTTAACATTAAGGGATTTTTCCTAAATTGTAAAAAAATACGTCTATGAAACCAAGAATTATTACTTATTGCCTGGTCCTGTACACCCTGACCACGGTGCCGGTTTTTTCTCAGGCAGATTATGTTCCTTCAGCATCCAATCTTGAATCCCGGGAATGGTTCCAGGATGCCAAATTCGGACTTTTCGTTCACTGGGGAGTATACAGTGTGATGGGAGGTGGCGGAGATATGGGAATTGCAGAGTGGATCATGGAAAGAAAAGAGATCCCTGTTGATCAATATGAGAAATTGCCGGATTTCTTCAATCCTGTTGCTTTTGATGCTGCAGAATGGGTTTCCATGGTTAAAGAGGCCGGGATGAAATATATCACCATTACCTCAAAGCATCATGATGGATTTGCCATGTATGATTCGAAAATTTCAGATTATAATGTGGTGGACCGGGCCAGATATGGGAAAGATATCATTGGTATGCTCAAGGAAGAATGTGATAAGCAGGGGATAAGATTGTTTTTTTATTATTCCCAGCTGGACTGGCATCATCCTGATTATTATCCCAGGGGCCGGACCGGGAATTTCACAGGGCGGCCGGAGTCGGGGGACTGGGATGCGTATATCAATTATATGAATGCCCAGCTGACTGAATTGCTAACCCAGTATGGTGATGTGGGGGGAATATGGTTCGATGGGATGTGGGATCAGTG
>CAZXOJ010000083.1:0-4285 GCA_964642325.1 uncultured Bacteroides sp.
GATGTGATTGCCTTTTATGATATGTGGCAGGAACCCATTACTGAGGAGGAAAAAAATACTTTCCTGAATGAGTTCGAGAAAGGGACCGGTATGGTTTTCATGCATCACTGCCTGGCCTCCCACCCCGAATGGCCGGAATATGTTGATCTGGTAGGAGGGCAATACCACCTCCCTGACCATACTCCCGATTCCAACATGAGATCTGATTACAGGCATGATATTGTATTGCCCGTCAGGGTGCTTGATAAAAGCCATCCGGTTACTTTGGGACTGGAAGATTTTGAGATACTTGACGAAGGATACAGCAATACCACTCAGCTTCCTGGCGTACTGAATTTGCTGGAGACTTCCCATCCGGACTGTGACCGCTATATTGGATGGACTCATTCGGTGAAGAATTCAAAAGCCGTTTATCTCATGGGTGGGCATGATAAACATGCCTTTGAGAATCCATCCTTCAGAAAACTACTTTCAAACGCGATCAATTACACCAATCCATGATCATTTCCTGCAGAAGATTCATCCTGTCCACAGGTTTAATTGTAATTACTTCCCTGATCCTGAAGGCAGAGGTACGCTTACCGCATATCATTGGCAGCCATATGGTCCTCCAGCGGAACCAGGAATTGAGGATATGGGGATGGGCCCAGCGGATGGAAAAGGTGACTGTCCACCTGAATGAAGCCGTGGAAAGCACCCGGGCGGGATTAGACGGAAAATGGATGATCACTCTCCCGGCCCAGGAAGCCGGGGGGCCATATACCATGAAGATCCGGGGCAGAAATATCATAGAGTTGGAGAATATACTCATCGGGGATGTATGGGTATGTTCAGGGCAATCGAATATGGAGTACAGGATGGAAGCCTTTCCCTGGGCAGGAGAGGAAGCGCCCCTGGCAGATTATCCTGAAATCCGCTTATTCACCGTACCCAAAAATACCCAGTTATCACCTGCAGATGAAATTCCAGGGGGGGAATGGCAGGAATGCAATCCTGAGACGGTCTTGCCGTTTTCAGCCGTCGGATATTTCTTCGGAAGGCATATTCATAAAGAGGTGGGTGTCCCGGTAGGCCTGCTCAATACCAACTGGGGCGGGACCAATATTGAGACCTGGACCAGCGGGGAAAGCATTGGCCAGATTCCTGAATTTACTGAAAGGGTAGCCAGTCTTGCTGATCTCGATTCCGAAGCAGCCCTCGAAAAGAAAAAAGCCGAAATGCGGGAGATCATTGATAAATATGCCGCTGATGAGCCCGGCATACAGGACGGTCAGGCAGTCTGGGCTGAGAATGACCTTGATCTGGATGGCTGGGGTAGGATGGAATTACCACAGTTATGGGAGGGAGCGGGTCTTGTGGGACTCGATGGCATTGTCTGGTTCAGGCAGGAAATTGACCTGCCGGCAGAGGTTGCCCGTCGGGGGATCACCCTCGAACTCGGTCCCATTGATGATTCTGACTGGACTTGGGTCAATGGGCACAAGGTCGGTGAAACCATGAAGAAGTATAATTTGGACAGGAACTATGAAGTACCTGCTGAATATTTAAAGGAAGGTAAGAATGTCATTGCTGTTCGAGTGGAAGATACCGGTGGTGGCGGGGGATTCAATGGCAGTTCCGAACAGATGAATATCGTTTCTGCTGATTTCAAGATCTCCCTTGCAGGTGAATGGCGTTTCCGTGTCAGTCCCGCAGAATTGAACCTGAATACCGGGGCTATTCTGGGACCCAACAGCAATCCAACCCTGCTTTTTAACGGCATGATCCACCCCATTTTGAATTTCAGGATTAAGGGAGCCATCTGGTACCAGGGAGAATCAAACGCTTCCCGGGCTTACCAGTACCGGGAACTGTTTCCCCTGATGATAGGGGACTGGAGAAAACATTGGGAATACCCTGATATGCCCTTTATGTTTGTTCAGCTGGCGAATTTTATGGATGCTCCCGGGAAGCCGGGGGAAAGTACTTGGGCAGAGCTGCGTGAAGCCCAGTCCATGGCATTGTCGCTGCCCGGTACAGGTATGGCTGTGGCCATTGATATTGGAGAAGCAGATGATATCCATCCCATTAATAAACAGGATGTTGGAAAACGTTTGGCACTTCCGGCCCTGCATATTGCTTACAACAAGGATATTGTGTATTCTGGACCTATTTACAAGGATATGATTTTAGCCGGGGATAATGCTATCCTGAGTTTTGAGCATGTTGGCGGGGGACTAAAGGCTAAGAACAGATACGGATACCTGAACGGGTTTTCCATTGCCGGTGAAGACAGGGTATTCCACTGGGCCATGGCCCATATCAAGGGAGATAAGGTCTTTGTATACAGTGAGAAAGTCAAACAGCCAGTAGCCGTACGCTATGGATGGGCTGATAATCCCGATGATGTGAATTTGTATAATAAGGAAGGACTGCCGGCATCACCTTTCAGGACTGATGACTGGCCGGGAAAAACCAAGGGCCGGCAATGATCAGCCGTTAAATCCACCTACCCTGGTATAGCTTTCCTGGGCATTGATATAATAGGCCTTGTACTTGATATAGTGGTTTCCCTTTACGTACTCCCAGTATGTGTTTCTTGCCTTGAATATCTTGCCAATACATGCCTCGAAGATCATTGTTGGGTGAAGTCCGGTGGCCTGTGAAGCTTCCAGGATGGAATTGAATTTCACACTTCTGTCTGCAAAATGCCCGATCACAGGAAGGTGGAATTTCTTCTGTTTAAACTTTTTCTGCAACAGCTCTTCGCTGTTGCCAGCATTTGCGTATGCCATAATCGGATCCTTTTTTTCAATAAACGCAAGATAGGGAAATTTGTTACATAATTTTAAAAGATATCTTACCTATGTATAAACAAATGAATTGACAGGTTGTTATATTGGAATCATCATGAAATTTCAGATATTTGTTGAACCACAATAAAAACCATACCACTTCTCCATAATCCTGTGTTTCAGCTCAAGTCAAATATAGACATCAGGTCCTCTGCATTCAGGAAGAACCAGGATAACTATCAATCCTTGCTTATCGAGTTCCGTGAAAGACTTGACAAGATCCAACGTGGCGGATCGGAAGCAGCTGTAAAAAAACACAAAGACAGGAACAAATTACTTGCCAGGGAAAGGATAGATCTGCTTGTAGACAGGAACACCCCGTTTTTGGAATTATCCACTTTTGCCGCCTGGGACCAATACAGGAACCAGTTTCCCTCTGCCGGTATCATTACCGGTATAGGATTGATACAAAACAGGGAAACGGTTATCATCGCAAACGATGCCACGGTAAAAGGCGGGACGTATATCGAAGAAACCATCAAAAAGCATATCAGGGCACAGGAGATAGCCCTTGAGAACCATATCCCGATTGTATATATGGTGGATTCCGGGGGTGTTTTCCTGCCGGAACAGGATAAGGTATTTCCGGACAAGTATGATTTTGGCCGGATTTTCTTCAACCAGTCCAGGCTATCTTCAGAAGGGATTATGCAGGTGGCCATAGTCATGGGATCCTGTACAGCCGGAGGAGCGTATGTGCCTGCCATGAGTGATGAAGCCATTATTGTCAGGAATCAGGGGACGATATTCATTGGAGGACCACCCCTGGTAAAAGCTGCAACAGGAGAGGATGTTTCTGCCGAAGAGTTGGGAGGCGCCGATGTACATACCCGTATTTCCGGGGTAGCGGATCACCTGGCGGAGAATGATACCCATGCCATTCAGATCTGCAGGAACATTTTTGAGCAGCTGAATCCACCCCGGAAGCAGGAACTTTCCCTGGGACCTATTGAACCACCCGCTTTTGATCCGGCTGAATTATACGGGCTTATCCCTGTGGATCCCAAAAAGCCCATTGACCCTAAGGAGATCATCATGCGCCTGGTAGATGGAAGCAAGTTCCAGGAGTTCAAGCAGCATTATGCTCCCACCATTGTAACCGGATTTGCACGGATCATGGGATATCCCATAGGGATCATTGCCAACAATGGCGTGCTATTCTCAGAAACTTCACTCAAGGCAACCCATTTTATTGAGTTGTGCAATTTCCGCAAGACTCCCATTCTGTTTCTGCAGAACATTACCGGGTTTATCGTAGGCAAGGAGTATGAACACAAGGGGATCGCCAAGGATGGGGCCAAACTGGTTCATGCTGTCTCAACAGCCAGCGTGCCCAAATTTACCATCATCATTGGCGGATCATTTGGAGCCGGGAATTATGCCATGGCGGGCCGGGCCTTTGATCCAAGGCTGCTTTTTATGTGGCCAAACGCGCGCATTTCTGTCATGGG
>CAZXOJ010000083.1:4385-14655 GCA_964642325.1 uncultured Bacteroides sp.
GAGTTTTCAATGAAGGACCAGGTAGCTTATCTATACCTGAACAGGCCGGAAAAGAGGAATGCATTAAATGCTGAGATGCTTGCTGAGCTTATTTCTCTTTTCGGATCAATTCCTATGCAAAAGGAAGCGAGGGTGCTGGTTCTCAGGGGGAGAGGAAAAGTATTCTGTGCCGGGGCGGACCTGAATCTGATGTCTGATATTGACCATAAATCAGATGCTGAACTGAGGGAAGAAGCTGCCCTTTTTTTTGATTGTTTTGAAAGCCTGTACAGGCTGCCCATTCCCGTTCTTTGTTTTGCCCACGGGGCAGCTCACGGTGGGGCAAACGGACTGCTTGCCGCTAGTGACTTTGTAATTAGCCACGAAGATGCCAGGTTTTCTTTTGCTGAGGTGAGCCTGGGACTGGTTCCCGCGACTGTGGCACCCTTTGTCCTTCGGCGTATGGGAAGTGTTAAAACGAGACAATGTATGATATCCGGAAAGGTCATGAATGGGATTGAAGCTTTTTCCGGTGGACTGGTTGACTTACTCATAAGGGAGGAAGATGCTGAGGTGGAAATTGAAAAACTGACGGGACTTCTTAAACAAAATGCCCCCCGTGCTGTTAGGATGACCAAAAAACTGCTTGTCGATATTGAACATAAAGAAATAGGCGGGGAATTAAAGGATTTGACAACGGAAATGATAGCCCGTATGCGTAGGTCGGACGAAGCAAATGAAGGGCTGAATGCATTTTTCAGTAAACGCATTCCTAACTGGAGACAGAAAAAGTAATGGAAATCAACCGGATATTGATTGCGAACAGGGGTGAAATTGCCGTCCGCATAATAAAGGCTGCCGGGGAACTCGGGATCGTTACAGTGGCCATTTATTCGGATCTGGACGGACCGGATGCCCATCATTGCAAAATGGCCGATCGCTCTTTTCCCCTGAATGGGACCGACCTGCCTGATACCTACCTGAATATTGAAAAAATCATTTCTATAGCCAAGATGGCAGAAGTCCAGGCAATCCATCCCGGGTATGGATTTCTTTCTGAAAATCATCTGTTTGCGAAGGCCTGTGAGCAAAATGATCTGGTGTTTATTGGTCCCTCGGCCAAACTGATTCGATTGATGGGAAATAAAATTGAGGCCCGGGAAAGTGTCAGCAAATTAGGCGTGCCGGTTATACAGGGAGAGGTAGCTTCCGCAGCTGAGATTTTGCAGCAATCCGGATCGCTGGAATATCCCCTGCTTGTAAAAGCGGCTGCCGGAGGAGGAGGGAAGGGCATGCGGATTGTCCAGGGCGAAGAGGGACTGGCGGAGGCGCTTGAGGTCACATCCCGAGAGGCAAAAAACTATTTCGGCAATGGTGATATTTTTATAGAAAGATACCTGGATCCATCCCGGCATATTGAATTTCAGGTCCTGGGAGATCATCATGGGAATGTCATCCATGTAAATGAAAGGGAATGTTCTGTGCAGCGCAGGTATCAGAAAATCATCGAAGAATCTCCATCCCTATGGCTCAAGCCTGAGACTCGCAGACATATGGGGGAAGCGGCCCTCAGCATTGCATCCGGACTAGGCTATACAAATGCTGGGACCATTGAGTTCTTGGTTGATGCTCAACAGCAATTCTATTTCCTGGAAATGAATACCAGGATACAGGTGGAGCATACTGTTACAGAAATGACCAGCGGCATTGACCTTGTCAGGGAACAGATCCGCATAGAACAGGGGATTCCCCTGGGGAAAAAACAGGAGGAGATCCAATCGAAGGGGCACGCCATTGAAGTGAGGATATACGCAGAAGACCCTGTCAATCAATTCAGGCCTTCCCCCGGCCAGGTAGTTTATTACAAGGAGCCTGAGGATCCTTCAATCAGGTTGGATACATCTTTGAACGGTCCAGCGAGGATCTTTCCGGATTATGATCCCATGATATCAAAAATGATAGCCTGGGGTGAAGACAGGACTGAGGCCATACATCACCTGTCGAAGGGGCTTAAGGAATATACCATACTAGGGATAGAAACCAATATCATGTTCCTTCAGGAGATCTTGCGGGACGAAGATTATATCCAAAACCAGATCTCAACCCGCTATTGTGACCTCAAGATGGAACATCTGATGGATAAGATCAGTCTAAGAATGGAGGGACTAGACCTGATTTTTTACCTGAGTGCTTTTCTGGCTGGAACATTAATGAGCAGTAACTATAAGTTCCAGAAAGCAGCCGATCAGTCACCATGGCATACCATTGGCTACTGGCGCCAGTCTGCCAAATTCAGATTTGCCATGGGCATTGCCAAGCAAAGCATAGAGATACTTTCCATAAACAGGCAAATGCTCAGGTTCAGGCATCAGAAAAAAGATTTTGAGATATCCAGGGTCAGCATTGTAGGAGGACAGCTCCTCTTCCAGCTTGACGGTGAACCCAGGAAGGCCTTTTATGCCAAGCTGGGGACGGGTGAGGAAGTTGTTGAATATCAAGGCTTGAAGCTTATCTTTAAACGCTGGGATTCCCTGCCGGAAGAACCTGCGCTCCTGGGATCCACTGACAGGGATGAACATATTGAGAACTTAATTGTTTCTCCGATGTATGGAAAAATCATCAAAATCAATGTGAAAGAGAATGAGCTTGTTTCTAGCGGTGATATTTTACTAATCATAGATTCTATGAAGATAGAGAACAACTTAACAGCCCCCAGAAAGGCTAAAATTATAAGAATTTTAATAAAGCCGGGGGACCAGGTAGAATTGAACAAACCTTTAATAGAGATCGATTAATTGTTAATTTTGTAATACATTTTATTGAAACCATGCCGATAGTGAATGAAGATCATGAGGCTTTGCGAGTGAAAGTGAGGGAATTCGCAGAGCAGGAAATCGCACCTATTGCAGCCGAACTTGATGAGAAGGAAATGTTCTCTGTAGACCTTTCCAATAGGATGGGGGAACTGGGACTCTTTGGTATCACCCTTCCTGAGAAATATGGTGGAGCTGCCCTTGACACCCTGTCCTATATCATAGCGGTTGAAGAGCTGGCCCGTGTAGACAGTTCCCAGGCAGGTATCCTTGCCTCACACAATTCACTGGGCATTTCTCCCATTGCCATGTTTGGAACTGAAGAGCAGAAAGATAAGTACTTGCCTCAGCTTACATCCGGTAAGAAATTGTGGGCCTTTGGACTTACTGAGCCGACTGCCGGGTCAGATTCTCAGGGTACCAAAACCACTGCCGTACTGGAGGATGGTGAATGGGTGATCAATGGTAAGAAGATGTTCATCTCGAATGCCTCTACAGCCATATCTGCCGGCATAACGGTCCAGGCTGTAACCAATGAGAATAACGGTAGGAAAGAATTATCCACCATCATTGTCGACCAGGATACGGAAGGATTCAGCGTTGAAAAGATCCACAATAAAATGATGTGGAGGGCCATTGATACAGCAAAATTGTCCTTTGATAATTGCCTGGTCCCGGAAGCCAACCTGCTGGGAATGCGTGGCATGGGTTCCAAGATCATGCTGAAAACACTGGACGGAGGAAGGCTTTCCATTGCCGCCATGGGATTGGGACTGGCACAGGGGGCTTTCGAGGCAGCGATGGTTTATGCGAAGAAGAGGGAACAGTTTGGACGGCCTATCTCAAAGTTCCAGGCCATTGGTTTCAAACTGGCAGACATGGATGTGAAGATCGAACTGGCCAGGAATACCCTGTATAAGGCGTGCTGGATGAAAGACCAGGGCAAAGATTTCGGCAGGGAAGCGGCTATTGCAAAATTATATTGTTCTGAGATCGCCAAAGAGGTGGCTGACGAATCCCTGCAGATCCATGGTGGCTATGGGCTGATCAAAGGAAGTCCCATCGAACGTTTCTACAGGGACCAGCGTCTGTTGCAGATTGGCGAGGGAACTTCGGAAATACTCAGGCTGGTGATTTCCCGGAAATTGGGTATCTAACATTACGATAACTCCTTTATGGAAGAACGGAAGAAAGACCATATTGATCTTGCCCTGAACTCACAAACCCTGAAAGAAACGATTGACGACCGGTTCAATTACGAACCTATGTTCAGCCCACATCCGGCCGGTTCCCCGGAACCTTTTGATTTTCTTGGGAAGAAGCAGAAAGTGCCGATCTGGGTGAGCAGCATGACCGGCGGTACGAAGATGGCAGGTACGATCAACAGGAACCTGGCCATGGCCTGTAATGAATTTGGCATGGGTATGGGACTTGGTTCATGCCGTGTTATCATGGACGATGATACCTATTTTGAAGATTTTAATGTTCGGCCCATCATTGGGGATGATTATCCACTATATGCCAACCTGGGTATCGCCCAGATTGAAGAATTCATCGAGTCAAATAGCATAAACAGGATCCACGCCCTGTTAGATAGGCTGCAGGCAGATGGACTGGTTGTCCATGTGAATCCAATACAGGAATGGTGCCAGCCCGAAGGAGACCAGTTCAGGTTTTCACCTATAGAAACAATTAAAAAACTGCTGGATCAAACCGATTTCAGGGTTATTGTGAAAGAAGTAGGACAGGGAATGGGACCGCAGAGCCTCAGGGCACTGATGAAACTGCCCCTTGAGGCCATTGAATTTGCGGCATTTGGAGGAACCAATTTTGCTTTGGTGGAACTGGAACGTAGTGTGCCTGCCATGAAGTCCCATTACGAACCACTGACAAGCGTTGGACATTCAGCAGAAGAAATGCTTGATCTGGCCAACCATATTATCGACACTGAGCCGGAAATTCTGTGCCGTCAATTAATTATTTCAGGTGGCATCAAAACATTTCTGGATGGTTTTTACCTCGTTAATAAATCCAGGTTGCCTGCCATATACGGACAGGCCAGCGGATTTTTAATGCACGCCAGGGAAAACTATGAAACACTGCATGAATACATAGCATACGAGGTGAAAGGATGGCAGCTGGCAGAAGCATACCTTACTCCAAAATTTGATTGAGCATGGATGAAAGTGAACCCATTTCAGGATTTTCCAGACTGTCCAGGGAAGAGAAGATAGAAATGGCTTCGAAACTCAGCTCAGATCCGGAAGCCTTTGCCAGGGAGCTGGCCGGTTTCTGGCACAGGGATCCAGAGGTACAGCGAATCCTTGAAGAATTCAGTGAAAATACGGTAAGTAATTTTTACCTGCCATTCGGGCTTGCACCCAATTTTCTGATCAATGACAGGCTTTATATCCTACCCATGGTAATTGAAGAGAGTTCCGTAGTGGCGGCAGCCTCGAAAAGCGCTAAGTTCTGGGTTACAAGAGGCGGTTTTCAAACGGAGGTGATCTCTACCGCCAAGCCTGGTCATGTCTATTTTAAATGGAAAGTAAGCCGGGCTCTTTTGCTGGACCAGGAGGAAGACCTTGAACGATACCTGTTAGAACACACTTCCCATCTAACAGAAAACATGAGGAAAAGGGGAGGGGGGATAAAATCTATTAGGATCCTTGATGTGGCGCCAGAAATGCCGGGACACTTCAAACTGGAGGCTACTTTCGAAACGGCAGATTCAATGGGTGCGAATTTTATCAATACCTGCCTCGAAGAATTTGCCCGTTTGTTGCCCGAGTATTTCCATGACAAGGGTATTCTGATTGACGAGTACGACCTGGAAATCACCATGGCCATCCTGTCAAACCACACACCGGAATGCATTGTTTCCTGCAAGGTTCGGTGTCCCGAAGAAGAATTTTCAGGTATGGGAGCAGGATTGACGGCTACGGAGTTTGTCGAGAAATTCAAAGACGCTGTAAATATAGCCAGCCATGATCCTTACCGTGCCGTTACGCATAACAAAGGGATCTTCAATGGTGTGGATGCATTGGTAATGGCTACCGGAAATGATTACAGGGCCATAGAGGCTGCCGGCCATGCCTATGCATCAAGGGAGGGAAAATACAGCAGCCTGACCAGTGTAGAACTTTCCGGAGGTTTTTTTATCTTTTCTCTCCACCTGCCCATGGCTATTGGGACTGTAGGTGGACTGACAGGGACGCATCCCCTGGCACGGCTTTCAATGGACCTGCTGGGTTTTCCGGATGCGTTGGAATTAATGCAGATAACTGCAGCAGCCGGCCTGGCCAATCATTTTGCAGCCATCCGGTCCCTGGTGACTTCTGGCATTCAGAAAGGTCATATGCAGATGCACCTGTCCAATATCCTGAATAGCCTTGGTGCCTCAGTGATTGAAAAAGAAACAGCAGGCAGGTACTTCAATGATAAGGATGTTTCATACAGGGCGGTTGAGGATTATCTAATCCAGATAAGGAGGTCACTGTAGCCATGGAAAAATCTGAGAAGCAGTTCCATTCGAACGGGAAATTAATGCTGTCAGGGGAATACCTTGTCCTTCACGGGGCCTGGTCCCTCGCTGTACCTACAATCCTTGGGCAGTCCCTGACGGTTATGGAGACAGACCGGAAGAGGACGCTTATATGGAAGACAAAGGTGGTCTTAAAACCATGGATGGATTGTGAGATAGATCCGGACAGCTGGCAGGTTATTCACGCCGATAAACCGGATAAGGTTCAGCATTTAGTCCAGCTGCTGAAAGCCGCTTCAGAAATCAGGGGTGATAAGGAGTGGTTGAGGGGAAAAGAGGTGGTTTCGGAGATTGAGTTTGATATTGAATGGGGACTGGGAAGTAGTTCTTCGCTGATTTCGAATATTGCCTGGTGGGCAGGGATTGATCCTTTTCGACTCTCCGGGATGGTGTCAGGTGGTTCGGGTTATGACATAGCCTGTGCCAGGTCAGATCAGCCACTGTTATACAGGACAGGAGATACCCAACCCCGATATAAACCCATAGATTTCCTGCCTCCTTTCCATGGGCAGGTGGCATTTGTCTATCTGGGAAAAAAACAGGATAGTGCATCAAGTGTAAGGAATTACCTGAACAAAGCCCTGGTCCTGGAGAAAGATATAGCAGATATATCCGCCATTACAGAGAAGCTCTGCCGGACCGGGCAACTGGATGAATTTGAGGACCTGATAATAGAACATGAAAATATTTTGTCTCACATTCTTGGTTTGCCTCCGGTGAAACAGGGACTTTTCCAGGATTTTCCTGGCGAGGTAAAATCCCTGGGAGCCTGGGGTGGTGATTTTGTCATGATCACCATGCATCAGGAATGGCCCGAGGTGAAAGCATATTTTTCTGCAAAGGGGTTGGAGACAGTAATTCCCTATCATAAAATGGTTAAAGCCTGAAAAAATGAGCGGCGGACTTCATCAAAAATACCTGGACGAGTCCCTGGGAGAGATCCCCGAAAGCATGGGGATACTCAAATCAGCGTGGAGGAGTCCCTCCAATATCGCCCTTGTGAAATACTGGGGAAAGAAGCCTTTACAGATCCCTGCCAATCCTTCCCTGAGTTTTACACTTACTAATTCCTATACTGAGACGAATGTGACCGTTAGGCAACATGCCGGAAATGAGCAGGAACTGGAATATATCTTTGAGGGTGGACACAACGAGGCATTTGAAGCCAGGATCTCTGGATACCTCCGGAATATCAGTACCTATTTTCCTTTTTTAACCGGGTGTAAGATCAGGATAGAAAGCCGAAATACATTCCCCCATTCCTCTGGGATAGCATCCTCGGCTTCCAGCATGAGTGCTCTGGCTCTGGGAATTTGTTCCATAGAACGGCAGATACCAGGCAGGTCCAAGGACGAAGATTTCTACAAGAAGGCCTCTTACATGGCCAGGCTGGGTTCGGGAAGTGCTGCCAGGTCGGTCTATGGGGGATTTGTAAGCTGGGGCAGAATGGAAGGCTTTGAGCATACCTCGGATGAATTCGCCACTCCGCTGGCCGAAACTGCGGGTTCCGCATTTACGTCTCTCTGTGACGCGGTCCTGATTATCAGTCCGGATAAAAAATCCGTATCCAGCAGCCAGGGGCATGCCTTGATGGATGATCATCCCTATGCCAGTGGCAGGTATCTGCAGGCGAGTGAAAACATCATTAGCTTGCGCAGTGCTATCATCGAAAATGACCTGGAGTCCTTTATTCAAATTGCAGAGAATGAGGCATTTACGCTTCATGGCCTGATGATGAGTTCTGATCCTGCCTTCCTGTTGCTGAAACCTGGTACCCTCAAGGTATTATCGCGTATACAGCAGTTCAGGAAAGAAGAAGGCATTGCTCTTGCCTTTACCCTTGATGCCGGTCCGAATGTCCATTTAATTTATCCGGGATACGAACGGGGAAAAGTACTGGCTTTCATCAGGGATGAATTACTGGGATTTTGTCATCAGGAACAATGGATAGATGATAGAATGGGAAAAGGTCCGGAAGAATTGCCGGTTTGAATGGTAATTGTAGCTTTAAAACATATGCAAAGGGCCGCTTAAAAGATAATTATTGTATTATTTTAAGGTCCTGAAACAAATAAGTAAAACGGTCTCGTAATATGATTAATTTTGAGGCATTATTTAAGGTTTCCTACGGATTGTATGTCGTATGTTCCGGGGATAAAAGCCGAGGGAACGGATTCATTTCCAATACAGTTTTCCAGGTGACCTCCACACCAGCCAGGTTTGCTTCCTGTTGTAATAAAGACAATTATACTGCTGAATTTATCAAAGAATCAGGAGCATTTTCAGTCTCCGTATTACACCAGGATACACCTGCAGATATTTTTGGCCGGTTTGGATATAAAAGCGGCCGGGATTTTGACAAACTTGAAGGCATGCAAGTACAATATGGGGAAACCGGGGTACCCATTGTGCTGGATGAAGCCATTGCCTTCCTTGAATGCAAGGTGGTACAGACCCACGATGTAGGGACCCACTGGCTGTTCATAGGTGAACTTGTCCAATCTGAGGTATTGGATGACAGTATGGAACCCATAACCTATCTGCATTACCGGGAGGTTAAAAAAGGCATTGCACCAAAGAATGCACCCACATACGTTGATAAATCATTGCTTGGAAAAAAGGAACTACCATCAACATTCAAAAAATTCAAGTGTACCGCATGCGGGTATGTTTATGATGAAGAGGCAGGAGATCCCTCGAACGGTATTGATCCGGGAACCTCATTTGCTGATCTGCCTGACGATTGGGTTTGTCCCGTGTGTGGAACGGAAAAAGAAGACTTTATTGAAATATAACCATTAAACCAAAGATCATGAGTAAATCGTTGAAAGGAACACAGACAGAGTTAAACCTGTTGAAAGCATTCGCAGGGGAATCACAGGCAAGAAACCGGTATGAATTCTTTGTCAAGGTGGCAAAAAAGGAAGGCTATGAGCAGATAGCTGCCATTTTCCAGGAAACAGCCAACCAGGAAAAAGAACATGCAAAGAAGTTCTTTAGGTTTTTAGAAGGAGGAGTAGCGGAGATCACGGCTGGCTATCCGGCCGGTAAGATCGGAACAACAGCAGAGAACCTGAAGGCTGCTGCCGAGGGGGAAAACGAAGAATGGACATTATTGTATCCCGCCTTTGCAGAGACGGCAAAGGAAGAAGGTTTTCCCGAAGTGGCCACAGCGTATAAAATGATCGCCAAGGTTGAGGCTGAACATGAACGCCGTTTCCTGAAACTACTGCAGAATATATCAGAAGACAAGGTATTTATGAAAGATGGGAAAGTCTGGTGGAAGTGCATTAATTGCGGATATGTGTATGAATCTGAAAAGGCCATGGAGCTTTGCCCGGCCTGTCAGCATCCCACGGCCTATATGCAGGTGAGAGAAGAGAATTACTAAAGATGGCAGGTGGATCTTGTCATCCTGATTAATTGAAATGTCAAAAGAATTCCCTGGCAAAATATTATTATTTGGGGAGTATACCATTATCATAGGATCAAAGGCCCTTGTATTGCCTTTTAGAAAATTTTCGGGCAAGCTGGAAATGCCCGAAGAGGATGAGGAACCTGTGGAATCTGGTACGAAACCCGGGCAGGCGCATGCCCTGAGGTCAAATGATGACCTCCTGGGACTGCTGCAATACCTGGAAAAGTTGGATGCAGCCGGGAATCTGCCAGAAGATTTCGATATCAGCCGTTTCATGGAACAGGTTATTGGGGGACTCTTCTTCGATTCTTCCATTCCTGAGGCATACGGTGCTGGCAGTTCCGGAGCCCTGGTAGCCGCCATCTATGATGAGTTTGGATCAGGAAGCGGCCAGATTGGTTCACAGGATTTTGCCAGGCTGAGACGGGTCCTGGGTCAGATTGAATCTCATTATCATGGGACAAGCTCAGGTATAGATCCACTTTGTTGTTATTTGAATAAACCAGTCCTGTTTGA
>CAZXOJ010000084.1:0-14562 GCA_964642325.1 uncultured Bacteroides sp.
AATCGATTACTTCTAAGTGCTTGTCAGTCAGATCGATACCTTCTTCTTTTGCGATCTCAGCAGCGATGTCCTTGTTCCATTGAGAGGGATCAGTCAGGTATCCATCATCTGTCACATCCACATTAACGCCTGCATAGGATTTTGTTGCCATAATTGATAGAATTTAATTGTTATTTATGAGAATTAATTATTGTTTTATTGAAACTACATTGTCATTTGAAATATTTTTCAGGAAAGATATCATGAATCCAATGCCTTTTTTCATTTCCGGTGTGCGCATTTCTCTCATGGCCTTCCATATAGAGTATTCAGGTATATCATCCACCTCCAGTTTCTGGAATACATTCACTGCATTGTTCATTGCCTGGAGCATTTCCGGCTGGGTGATATTTTTCAGTGTATCCATGATAGTAACTACATTGTCAGCCAGCAGCTTGACATCTTCCCCGGAGTAATGGGTAATGATATTATCCATGGCTCGTGTGATTTCAGCAAAGAATTCAAAATATCCCTTCTGTTCGAACTCATGCATTTTTCGAATCATGTCTATAATCACTTCATTGGCCACCGGTCCCAAGTCCTGCATCAGGTCATAGAGACTTTCGAAAGTGTCCATCACAAAGGTGAACTTGCCAACGTTTTTCATGAGTTTAAACCCCAGGAATTTCAGGTCATCCCAGTTCAGTTCAACTCCCTGCATCTCCAGCTCTTCAACCGTAGTCCGAAATGCATCTTTGGTGATGATATTCACATCCTCCATTAGGTCATCAAGGCGTGCACTGCGCAATTTCTGGGCAGTGGCACATTCCAGGATGGCATCCAGCTTTACATTGATATCATCGATCTGTTTTTGTAGATCTTTTTCAGCCATTTTCAAGATGATTTAGGGGATTATAATTTTTTTCCGGCCATGGTCATCTCATTCTCAATAGGCATTTCTTTGCCTTTCAGAAGGATATGCCAGTAGATCCAGCGAAACAGGACTTTGCCATAATGGTTCATCTTGGTGTTCTGAAGAAGTCCGAAAGGACCAATTCCGGGCAATGGGAAGGTTCCTGGTAAAGGCTCTGTATCATAGTTGAAATCAATAATGGATCCCTTCCCGAAACCGGTTTCTATATAGCAGTTGGAATGTCCGTCGAATTTGGCTTTCAACTCTCTTCCTTCCATGGCACTCAGTAAATTCTCGAATACAACATCAGCTGCAAAATGTACCACTGAACCAGCCTTCGATGTAGGTATACTGGCTGCATCACCAAGCACAAAAATATTCTCATGCTTTTCGGAACGAAGCGTAAATTTATCCGTGGGAATGAATCCCAGGTCATCTCCCATTCCGCTTCTTTCAACCATTTCGCTTCCCATGTTAACGGGGACAATGGTCAGCACATCAAAGGGGATCTCAATCTCATCATAGGATTTCAGGACCTGCTTGTCATTGTCCACAGATTCGATATAGAATTCCGGGATTACCTCAATGTTTTTCTCCACCATGAGTTCTCCCAGCATTTTGGAAGACCTCGGCTTGGTAAAGGCACCAGGCAGGGGGGTTACAAATTTAATATTTACCTTGTCCCTTATCCCGATCTCTGTAAAATAGGCATCGGCCAGAAATACAAATTCAAGAGGGGCAACTGGACATTTAAACGGCAATTCAGCAATGGCCATGACCAGGTCGCCTCCTTCAAAGCCCCTGAAAAACTCACGCAGGGCAAGGGCTCCTTCTACAGTATAAAAATCAAAAATCTTATTATACCAGAGTTTATCCTTCAATCCGGGGGTCTCTTCGGGCACAGTCCGGGTGCCAGTGGCAATGATGAGGTAATCATAGGGCAATACCTGCCCACCTTCGAGGAGGACCTTATTATTTTCAGGATCAACCTTATCAATTACCTTGTAGATCAGCTTGACGCCGGCAGGGATGAAATCAGCCTTGGGCTTGATCACATCCTGTTTGTTATAGATCCCGAATGGTATAAAAAGGAATCCGGGCTGGTAATAATGAGTCTGATTCTCGTCAACAATGGTAATATCCCACTCTGACCGGTCGAGGACTTTCCTGAGTTTGTTTGCCATGATGGTTCCACCGGTTCCGGCACCCAGGATAACAAGTTTTTTCATGTGGTTTGCTAATGGATTAATGATTATTTGGACCTGCAGGTATAGCAGGGTAAGCTAAATTCTGGTGCAAAAATATAATATATTTATTTACAATGATATAGATAAGGCTTTATAAAAGCTTAAATAATTGTTAAGTTGCTTAGCAACCGCCCTGTACCCGTTTTTTCTTGGGTTTTGATCTGATGACGGGCATTGCCGGTTTTGAAGATGTAGTACTTTCATTCATAGCTCCAGCAGATCCTCCCAAAGCGCTTCCTGCCCCTTTGCGGAAATCATATTTGGCAAACTCTTCATCCGGACTGGTAGCATTTGGTGAGTTGGGATTCATAATGGTCTCCACCCAGTAATTCAGTCCACCCATCAGCACATAATTATTCTCATAACCAAGCTGGCGAGTGATCATCCATGCTTTATCTGAGTTCAGTGAACCATTAGAATAGAAGATGTTGATCTTGACGTCCTGGTCAAGGTAAGCCTGCCAATCCTCTGAAAGAATATCTGTCAGCGGGATATTCATGGCTCCAGGTAGATTGAATTTCTCAAATTCATCAGCGTTCCTGACATCTATCAATTGCAGGGATGGATCTTCCTTAATAATCATATCTGCAATTTCATCGGGAGAATAGTATTGAACACCACTATTGGCTTCTTCCAGAAGTTGTGAAGGACTTAGTTTGAAGGCATGGGTAGTATTTTCTGGTACGGCAGCTATAATAAGTGCCAGGGGAACCGCAAAAACAGCCAGTAAGATTCTTGGTTTCATATTTATTTTATTATGGTATGTCTAATATACAACAGGTTTTTTGATTTTCTCAAATTTTTCTCCCAGCCAGAAAGCAGCCATGGCCATTCCTACAAAGAGCAGGGCCATAATTCCATCACTGATGCCGAAGAGTTCGCTGATCTTTGGTGTACCAAGGAAGCTCGCCTTGAATAAACCTTCCCAGAGCGGATATGTCTCATTGAAGAACGTAATCCCGATGAATATACCGATAAGGAACATCATGGCATCAATTTTTCCTATGGCTGCAGCACACACGCCTGTACCCGGACAGAATCCACCGATGATAAATCCTGCGCCCATAATGACCCCGCCTATAATGGCTGAGTAAAGATAGGTAGGGTTGATAAATATCAGGCTGAGGTCAATCCATCCAAAAAGGCTGAAAAACAGCAATCCCAGCATAGCTGTAATCCCTGCAGTGAAGAATACCTTGAGTACTACGGTATCATAGCCATAGAATATCCCAACCAGTTTTCTACTTGAAGAAAAGCCAGAACTTTCCAGGACAAATCCAAAACCGATACCAATAAGGAATGCAAAGAACAAGTTTGTGTTCTCTGAGATTATCTCGTATGCAATAAGAGGTCCCATGTCCATTCAATTTAAATGATCCAATATTTTCTAAAAAAATATGCCAGCGCAAAAGCGGTACCGAAAATACCAAACATGGTAATTATCCCACCAAGGGAGAGTGTTGCCATGCCTCCCAATGCACTTCCGCTGGTACATCCTCTTCCCAGTTGTGATCCCAGCCCAAACAGTACGCCACCAATCATAGCCATGACAAGCCTTGTCTTTGAGGTAATTTTCGGAGAATGTTCCACTTTCAACTTCAGCCTCCCGGCCAGGGCACCCGAGAGGAATCCTCCCACAATTACTCCCAGCATCTGATATACCAGCCAGCTTTTCAGGGGATTTCCAGGGTGTGTTTCAGTAAATTCCTGGTAGAAAGAAGCATTCTCGATATGTTTGGGGGCAATGCTTTTCACCACGGCTATGGATGTGCTTTTAAAGGCTCCACTTGCTCCCAGTCCCCTTCCTGAAATCAAAAATGCCGTCAGGAGTACCAGTCCCAGGAAAACTCCTCCCAGATAAGGGTTCATATACTTGCTGGCACGATTTTCTTTCATTTCTTTTTCCATTTTTTCCAATTCAAGATTGTATTATGTCAATATAGCCAGCGACTTTCCTGACCGGCATAGGCAATGATGAAACGAAGCATCAATCCGCCGATAAGTACCAGTCCCGCTGGAATAAAAACGGGTATTTTATATTTCTTGAGCTCCAGGATTTCAAGGATGGCAGGAAGGATTAGTCCCATGCCAACAACCAGAACCCAGAAAACAGCTGTATAGGATCCCCCCAGGAATAATTCGGCAGCATCAATCTGCACCTGTGTGCTCGCCAGGAAGCCCATGAACATATGTATGATCAGGAACAATTCTATCCCGATCAGCATCAGGTCTATCCTGGAAAATGTCAACCTGGCAGTATGGTCCTTCGAAAACATAATATTCATGGCAGCACCTGTTGAAAGTCCGGAAACCAGGAAGAGCGGTCCCAGAATAGAAGTATTCCACAGGGGCCGGGCATTGAAAGCCGAAAAAAGGATCCCTGTATAAATACCAAGGATCACTGAGGAGAAAAGCATGATCCAGGCAATGGCCCTTTTTTGTTTCACCAGGAATGATTCAATGGTTTTAAGGATTCCTTTCCATTCCCATTTGGGAAAGATGGTCCGGATATGAATGGCTGACCAGATAAAAGATATGGGTGTGATCAACATCAGTACCCAGGCTCCCCAGGACATGGGAGATTGCAGCCTGATGGTGGTATACAGCTGCCAGAAATAAGCTTTGTGGTTCAGGTCCAGCAGCAATGCGATCAGTCCAATTACAAGTACAAAAGGGGCAAGGTGAGGAGTGACCCTGACTGCTGCTGAAAATTTTTCCTCCTTATTTAACAAAACATACATCGCTGCAAAAAATAATATTCCTGCTGCCAGTCCACCCATAAAAAGGTAAAAAGGAATCTCCCAATGCCAGATCTCCAGGTGAGGATCTACCCTGGGATTCATTCTTCCGCTGATGATGGTTACTTCATTCATACCCGGTCAGGTTCCAATTTAGATTAGATAATACAACTGGGGATTTGTTCCAGCCTCTGGTATCAGTGTTTTCCACTTCCGTTTTTTCAATACCATGGATATATCAGATCTCGGGTTGTCAAGGTCCCCGAAATACATGCATTTGGTTGGACAGGCAGCAACGCATGCCGGATCTAATCCCTGTTTTACCCGGTGCAGGCAAAAGGTGCATTTATCAACATGCCCGTCAGGATGTGGGTAGCGAGCATCATAGGGACAAGAAGCAATACATGCACCGCAGCCAATGCATTTATTTGGTTTTACGAGTACGACCCCACCATCACTGATATGGCTGGCCCCGGTTGGACAGCACCTGACGCAAGGAGCATTTTCACAATGGCAGCAACGTTCTGAACGGATCTCCATTTCCAACTGGGGATAAGTACCGTCGACTATTTCAACCACCCAGTCCCTGCAGTAACCAATGGGAACTTGATTTTCAGTTTGACATGCAACCACACAATCGCTGCATCCCACACACTTTTTGGTATCGATGGCCATTGCGTATCTCATCAGCTCACAAGGGTTTGTTCCGGTTCAAACTTGAAAGTAACGAAATTGCCACGCATTCCGGTTCCTCCCATGATTGGATCAATATGGACCCTTGTGATCAGGTCAGCATCGCTGGCGCCTCTTCCATGGGATCTGCTAAGTTTTTTGTTGTCATTACCAAAACCATGTACGATATACACCGAATCCCAACGGATCCTCTCAGTGACCCTAACCTTAATCGGAAACTTTGACCGGACCCCATCCTGGTTTTCCAGGTATACGATCTGGTCTTGTTCAAGACCCCAAAGTTTTGCCACCTTGGGATTGACCCAGACCTTGTTTTCATCCATCAGGTCGGTCAGGTTTGGATTATTACTGGTGCGGCTGAAAGTGTGCATGGGCGCACGTCCATAGATAAGGCGGTAATAACCCTCCGGTGGTTCTTCATGCGCTGTAAAGACAGGCATGGGGTCAAATCCTGCTTCCTGGAATTCCGTACTGTACAATTCAATTTTCCCTGTATTTGTCAGGAATTCAAGCTCTTCTCCTTCCGTCATATAGAGATCCTCCCAGCTGCGTTCATAAGTCTTGACACCAATTCTTTGCATCTCATCCAGTGAAGAATCCAGCTGTTTTAACTGCCAGTCAAGCAATTCTTCCATATTCTTCCAGGTGAAATATGCCTCCAGTCCCAATTTTTTGGCCAGTTCCTGTGCCATCCACCAGGCAGGCTTGGTATTATACAATGGCTCTGTGGCGGGCATTCTCAGGGCGATGGCTGGCTTTCTATGCGGACTGTGCCGAAGTGAGTCATATCGTTCCAGGTAAGTGCATTCCGGGAGTACTACATCTGCCCAGCCAGTAATATCCATGGGCATGGTATCTACCACTACCATCAGTTCAAGGTTCTGAATGGCATTAATGGTATTTTTCTGATCAGGGAAGGTATGGATCAGGTTAGTCCCGTTTACGATCCATCCCTTAAAATTACATGCTTCACTCACAGCCGGAATGGTAGCATCACAGATGCCCGATGCCAGGGAAGAGGATGCCAGTGTATACTTATCAGGGAAGGCATCTTTCCAGGTACGCCTGGGTGTAGGATATCCTGGATGTGGCCACTTGGGAATGGTGACGCTTTCAGGATTGTAGTAACCTCCTCTTCTTCCCCATGAACCGAGCAGGGCATTCAGCATGGCTATGGCCCTTTCCCGCTGGGTGTCATCACCATACCAGGTTACATGCCGCCCTGGATGCACGATCACAGCTGGAGCTGCATTTGCCATCTCACGGGCTGACTTCCGGATCAGGTCCGGTTCAATGGTTGTGATGCCATAAGCCCATTCAGGCGTCATATTACGAACGTGTTCTTTCAGCTGCTCGAACCCAAAGGTATATTCTTCCACATAGTTCTTATCATACCCTTCCTCATAGATCAGTACATGCATCCAGGCCAGTAACAAGGCCAGATCTGTGGCAGGTTTAATGGGGAGCCAGTACTTCGATTTACCAGCTGCCACAGAGAACCGGGGATCGACCGTAATGATGCTGGTCCCTTTATCTATGGCATCGGACATTTCCTGCACCTGCCCGTTATGCATGTTTTCTCCAATATGTGATCCAATCAGAACCAGGCATTTGGTGTCCCTGATATCAGTTCGTTCAGGACTCATAACGCCTTCACCAAAGGTTGAGAAGAAAGCGACTTCTCTGGGGCCACGGCATTGGGAATAAGAGGGAGCAGCAATACTGCCGGATCCGAACGCTTTCAGAAGATGGCCGAAATACTCACCTCCGGAACCATGGGTCAATAGCGCAATGCACTCCGGGCCATGCTCGGTGGCAATACTTTTCATTTTCTCCGCGATATAATCAAATGCCTCTTCCCAACTGGCCTCCCTGAATGATTGTGATCCTCTTTCTTCGGTTCGTATCAGGGGTGTTTTCAGCCGGTCCTCATCAAAATACATCCCTACGCCGCCTGTTCCACGGGGACAAAACCGGCCATTGCTATGCTGGTCGTCATCGTTGCCAATGATTTTCCAGATTTTTCCTTCGGATGTTTTGTAGACCCAACCGGCACATTTCCAGAAACATATTTCACAATAGGTCGGGGTACGGGTAAGGTCGAGACTGAGCTCTTCAGGATCAGTTCCAGGAACCAGGAAGCGGTTAGCGGCAGCCATTCCTCCGCCAAGAAGCAATCCCCCTATGCTTGCGGAGCTGATCTTTATAAACTGTCGTCTGTTGGTCATCTAAGAAATCTTATCAATTTGTAAAGCAGCCTGTTAGGGAAAGCGAAATTAATTAAAAATAAATTTAGAATATATCTAAATAACTACATATGGATATATAATTATAGCTCGCCGAAATTCATATAAGATAATAGCTTGAAATTAAGCTATTTAAGCCACTGTTCATCAGCCGTCATGCTGCTGTATAACATAGAGCCAGTATCCTGCATCTGCCAGCAGGTAGCGGATGCCGCGGATGGGATGAAACAGGAAGTCTTTCCCGGAGACACCTCTCTCCATCATGAAAGGAAGGGCGGAGAATGCCATTGACAAAGCAGTGTATATTTTATGGAATCGAAATTTAAAAAGCAATGATTTCAGGCTGGGATTACGTAATTCAGTGCTCAAGGCTGAAAATCCCGTTACCACAAGAACAGCTCGTATAATCAGGCTCAATCCCATGACCCAGCCTTCCCACCTGCTTGAATCTGGTATGGTATTATTGGACTTCCAGAAAATTCCGGCCATAAGCCCGATGATAATCAAATGGATCCAGAATACCGGCTTAAACAGCCTGTATTTAATGCGTTTGTACCAGATAAGGCAAAAGACAATATATATAACAAATATCCCAATGATCAGGGGCTGAAGTCCAAGTTTATTAAATGCATAAAGGAATACTGGAAGCAGTATTAAATGAATAATTAGCAAGGGCAGGTAGAAATTTTGCCCGCTTGAAGGTGTATCCCAGTTGGTGCCTTTAAGGTCATTCGGTTTTGGTAAAACATGATCCTTACTTTCCCTGTTTATTCCCTTTCCAATATAAGTAGCCAGAAGTGCCGCGAGGATCCCGATGGCTACGTAGATCAAGACCAGTCCCAGCAGGGCCTGCGTGGGACTAATATCTATGCTTTTGAATTGTCTGATGGCAAACCTGAACATATTCTCATAGATCTTTATAATATCAAATCCATAAAGGATTAGAAGACTTCCGATCTTATGCAATAATGCGCTAAGCTGGCTGGCAACCCCAGCTAGCAGGTAACCACCAGGGTTGTTGCCAATCAACCTGAGGAACAAGTCGACCAGGATGGCTTCCATGAATATTCCTGTCATGGGTCCCAGAATAATGGCTGAAGGAGAAATGGATTTCATCAGGGCACATATTAGTCCGGCCCGCCATATCAGTCCTTTTTCAGGCCAGAGCTGGTAGAATGAAATCATGAAAATAGTAGCAATGAAAGTCAGAAAAGAACCTGAGAATGGGATATGCATATTGTGAAGAAAACTTCCGATCACAATCTCGAAAGATGCCCAAAGTCCACCTACCACCGCAGCTTTCGCCCATAAGGTGTCGGCTGCTCCAAGCTTTGAAAGAGAATTAGACAAAGGAATTATGCTATCAGGAGATGGCTTCAAGATCTGCAGGGGAGTTTATATTATAAAATGTGTTACTGTTATAAAAACCCAATGCTGAATCAAGGTGCACAGTTTTTATATCAACTTTGGAAAGAAGCGGGGTGAATCCAAGGATGCGTTCATTAATCTGTGTTTCCATGGCCGGCAAAACAGATCTGGAATATACTGCGCAAAGTGGCTGGTAAAATGAATCGTGGTCAACCGGAACAATAACATCAAAAGAACCTGCATGGGAGATTAAGTATCGGTATAACGCAGGAGTAACAAAAGGCGTATCAGACGGAATTACAATGTTATTCAGGGTCTCCGATTTAGTAAGGGCAGAAAAAATACCACCCATGGGACCACAATCGGGAAAGAGATCTCCAACGACGGGATATCCGAATGAATCAAAATGATCATTATTAGCACTTATGAAAATATGCTCACAAACTGGAGAAAGTATCGCAATGGCATGTTCAATAAGGGTTTTCCCCTTCCATTGAATCAACCCCTTTTCTTTTCCCATCCTCGAACTTTGTCCACCAGCCAGGATGATTCCCGTATATGCTTGTTCAGTCTTTTGCTCCCTTATCATGCTGAATTAGCTTCACTGTCTTGGCGAGATTTGTAGCAAAAACGAAATCATTCAGGTACTGATTCTCCGCATTCAGGATATCATCCCTGGTACCCTCCCAGCATTTGATCCCCTCATAAATGAAAACAACTTTGTCTCCGATCTCCATCACTGAGTTCATATCGTGGGTATTTACAATGGTTGTAATGTTAAATTCTGTGGTAATATCCTTGATTAGTTTGTCTATCCTGATGGCCGTTTGCGGGTCGAGTCCCGAGTTGGGTTCATCACAAAACAAGTACCTGGGATTCAGGGCAATCGCTCTGGCAATTCCTACACGCTTACGCATGCCCCCACTCAATTCGGCAGGGAAAAGTTTATTTGCATTACTCATATCAACCCTTTGAAGGCAGAAATCAGTTCGATCCACCTTTTCTTCAGCAGTCATCTGCGTGAACATGTCCATAGGGAATCTCACATTTTCCTCCACAGTGAAGGAATCAAAGAGGGCAGCACCCTGGAAGAGCATGCCGAACTCCTGCCTTACATGCTTCTTCTGTTTAAAACTCATGCCGGTAAAATCCCGGTCATCAAAAAGAATACTTCCTTCATCGACTTCGTGAAGCCCGACGATGGATTTCAACAAGACCGTCTTTCCTGAACCACTTTTACCGATGATCAGGTTGGTTTTTCCTTTTTCGAAAACAATACTGATATCGTCAAGCACCCGATGATCGCCAAATGATTTAGATATATTATTTACCTCAATCAACGAAGAATAAGTTTGGTCAGGATCAGGTTAAACATCAGTATAACAATACTGCTGTGGACAACTGCCCGGGTGGAAGATTTTCCTACCTCCAGTGAACTCCCTTCTGCATAATAACCATGATATGCTGAAATGGTGGTTATGATAAAGGCAAAGACGATCATTTTTTTCAGGGCATAGGTGAAATAGTAAGGATAAAAAACATACTGCAGTCCATAGACAAACTCCTGTGGTGAAGAGACATCCGTAATAAGGACGACTACATAACCTCCCAACATGCCAACGATCAGGCTGAGAATGGTCAGCAGAGGGAAAAAAAACATGGTTGAAATAATTTTTGGAAGGATCAAAAAACTGGCTGAATTTACACCCATAATTTCCAGGGCATCGATCTGTTCAGTGATTCTCATCGTACCCAGTTCAGAGGAAATACTGGATCCTACCTTCCCGGCCAGGATCAGGGCTACCATGGTTGAAGAAAATTCAAGCAGCAGCATATCCCTTACACCAACACCAATAAGATATTTGGGAAGGAGTGGGCTCTCAATATTATAATCGGTCTGTATGGTGATTACTGCCCCTACGAATATGGAAACAATAACCACAATACCTATGGAATTGATGCCCTGGTATTCCAGTTCCCGCATTGTTTGCCGATAATACATACCATATTTCTCAGGCCGTGCAAAAACCTTGGAAATCAATATGTAATATCTGCCTAGGTGATAGAATAGCCGCATAATCTTAAACCATTCGCCTTCTGCAGGCTGTGTGTAAAAGTAGTAATAATTTTAGTTATCTGGCAGGGCAAGATAATCGGGGAATTTGTATAAATTTAAGTAGTATATTTACAGGCCTAATTGAAAAAATATGGATCAAAATAATTACTGTGTGATCATGGCCGGAGGTGTTGGAAGCCGGTTCTGGCCCATGAGCAGATCTGCCCGGCCGAAACAATTCCTGGATATCCTCGGTACCGGCCAAACCCTTTTAGAACATACATTCAACCGTTTCAGGAAGATCATTCCGGCGGAGAACATCCTGATTGTCACAAACAGTACCTATGGAGATCTGGTAAGGGAACAACTTCCGGACCTTCCTGATAAGAATATTCTGTTGGAACCCCTTCGAAGAAATACTGCTCCCTGTGTTGCCTACGCCAGCTATAAGATCCTCGAGAGGAATCCGGAAGCCAGCATGGTTGTAGCTCCTTCCGATCATCTCATACTGGAGGAGAAAGAATTCTTGAATGTAGTAAAAGAGGGCCTCGATTTCGTGCGTGAGGAGAAAGCCCTGATGACCATTGGGATCCCTCCAAGCAGACCCGAAACCGGATATGGTTACATTCAGGCAAACGGAAGTTCATCTACCATTAAAAAGTTTAAGAATCTCAAAAAGGTTAAAACCTTTACGGAAAAGCCAGATCTAAAGTTGGCCAAAGTATTTCTGGAAAGCGGGGAGTTTTTCTGGAATTCAGGGATCTTTTTCTGGTCCGTTGATACCATCCTCGATTCATTTGCCAGGTTTTTACCTGAAACACATGCCCGTTTTAATGAAGGGAAGGGCAAATATGATACATTTGAAGAGGAAGAATTTATCGGGAAGACTTATGCCGAATGCAAAAACATATCCATTGACTACGGGATCATGGAGAAGGCCGACAATGTTCATGTGATCGCCGCAGATATTGGCTGGTCGGATTTAGGGACCTGGGGTTCCTTGCATGACCAGCTGGAAAAAGACGAAACGGACAATACCATTATCGGGGAACATGTAATGACTTATGATCTGAAGGGATGTCTTGTCAGTGTACCGGCAGATAAACTCGTTGTACTTCAGGGTCTGAAAGACACCATCGTTGTTGAAACCGATGATATCTTGCTGGTCTGCAAAATGGAGGACGAACAAAAGATCAAGAATTTTGTTAATGACGTACGCATCCTGAAAGGCGGGGACTACGTCTAGTCGGTTCAGTACATACCGAGAATACTAAAAAAGGAGCTTTTTTTTGCATAAATACAAATGGAGGCTCCTTTTTTAATATCCCTGGCATCCCATAAAATCTCTACTCATTGATCCCCACCTATCAGGCTGCCCCAAAAGGGTGGCTTTTTATTACCACAATGCTTAAGGCAAATATTGCCGTTTGGGATCCTGGTAAAAAAAAGAAGCCACCCTTTTGGGGCAGCTTCTTTTATATAGTTGAGAGTTGAGACAGTTTAATATTCCCAGAGATCGTGCTCAAATTCGAAGAGCCAGTTTTTAATTCTCTCTGCTTCAAACATGGCATCCATACCACTGTTATAATCATCTACAGATCTGTCATCATAGACATTTGAGATCTTATAAATGTAAGAACTGAACCTTCGCTGGTTGAAAAGGTCATCGAAAGAGATTCTCTGTGCATCATTATTCGGGTTAAAAACCTCCTGTTTGGCCAGGTAATACCTGATCTCGGGGTAATATACCCAGAACAGCGGTGTCTTGCTAATATCTCCGGTAGGCACATCTTCATTGGTAATAGGATCCCTGACTGTTCGCGGGTAAACCCTGATTGGGCAGAGTCCAATTAGCCTTACCTGAAAAGTGGAATATCTTTTATCGAAAAACCATTTTTCCTTGATCATCAGTCTGGTAACATCATCCAGGTTGATCTGTACATCCACAATTTTCATTACTGTCTGACCGGTCAGGGAATCGAGAACCGGTTCCGGAATCGAATCCACTTTTAAATCATCGTAAATCTCTTCAAGGCTCATCGGTTTTTCAAACTCATATCCCAGCAGCGCTTCGTAGGCAAATACCTGGCGCCCTGGCAATGGGTCCTCAAGAATATCGAGTAACAGCTGGGTCAGGTTTCTCCGGTCGCCAATTGGCCTTGTCGGGAAATACAGGGGCTGGTTCATTTTTTCCCTGAGATTGAGCATCCGCCATGCAACTTTTTCCCACATGACATCTGCTTCACGAATGAAAGGATAGGGGACAGGATCCCTGTCAGCTATATGTTCCTTTTCATATACCTCTTTCTTTTCAATTAAGCTAATTGATTGAGCCTTTCCTTGCTGTACCCCGATGAGGGTAAACAGAAGGGCACATATGAACAGATTTCTGATCGTTTTCATCCTTATCTATGTTAACTTGTTATCTAATTTTAACTGACACTGTAGGCAGGTTCCTGGTAGAACCATCCGGGCCAATAGCTGTGATATCGTTGAAATAAATTCTTGATCCTGAACGAAGGTTCCGGATGGTTTCCCTCATATCACTGCTCAGATTGGCAGAACGGGAAGGGATATTCTTATCGAAACCCTGCACGATGGCAGTAAATGTATATCCGGTAATGGTGTAATTCACACCGCCGAACTGGAACCATTCAGGCATGGTAGCCTTCAGGCCGATCTCTCCAAGGATCTGGTTCAGGCTCAGGGTACCTCCCTTGACACCTGCCAGTGTTGGATATGGATCGGGTAGTTTTGCCACACGAAAATCCTTATATCCCATTGACCTTGTTCTGCCACCTTCTCTTACAGAAACTGATACCCTGGCTTTTCCTTGCCGGGTAGGTACAACGGTATAGTTTGTTCCGCTTCCCCTGATCCGTCCATTATTGATGGATACACTGACTGCATTGGCAGGATAGCCCGGAACAGATACCTCGACCGGATTGTCGATGGCAGTGTAAAATACGAGCATCTGGGTCGGAGATACCACAAGGCTTGGCGGGGCTACTGTATAACCAGCCTTGAATGGTTTATTCGTAAAAGAACCGTCATCCCTTTTCAGGCTGATAATCCCTCCCCAGGGTTTCCAACCAGTGCCTGCACCAGAGGTATTCACCTTGAATACTCCTCTTCCACCTTCAATAGGGATGGCTTCATAGTCACGCCCCTCTTCTCCAACCATATTATATTCAACCGTTCCGTCATCCAGAATGGTGGAATCATAACGTCCAACATATACAGTTGGTTCCTGCGTTGTATCGAAGGCTGCCATAAAGACTGATGCGGAATATTCATTGCCGCGGATGATATGATTTGAATT
>CAZXOJ010000085.1:0-14497 GCA_964642325.1 uncultured Bacteroides sp.
CGAGGCAAAAAAATACCTAAGGAATGCCATTTCACGCCTGACCAAAGATTATACTAGGCCGAGGGACTGTGAACCGCTCTTTCACCTGGGGGTCATACTGAAAAATGAAGGCAGTTATGAGTCTGCCATTGACACACTTTTCCGGGCCGCATGGGATTATGAATTCAGGTCAGCCTCCTATTTTCAACTGGCACAGCTTTACAGCATTTTGGGAAAATACAATGAGGCATTGGAAACAGTTGAACAGTCTCTTTTGGTTAATGCAATGAACCTTAATGCCTTATGTTTGAAAACCAGCCTGCTTCGCCGGACGAAAAACTATGAACAGGCTGTGAAAACAGCTGAGAAGGTCATCCAGATCAATCCCCTTAATATGTACGCTGTTAATGAATTCCGGATCAATTTTGAACGGCTGGGGGAAGAAAAAAAAGCTGGGAAGAATGAGAAACTCCTGAAACAATTACTGAGGGATTATCCTGAAAATTACCTTGAGCTGGCAGTTGAATATATCAACGCTGGATTGAGTCAGGAAGCCAGGCAGATTTTGCAATCCGCCAAAGCTTCCGGTAAAACCGGATTGAGTGATTATCCCACCATTCATTATTATTTAGGTTACCTGCATCATTTGAAAGGGAACGCCCAGGCCGCACTGGATCAGTTCAGACAGGGGATGTCCCTGCCCGTGGATTTCTGTTTCCCGTTCAGGCTGGAAACACTGGAGGTTTACAAGACAGCCCTGGAGTATCAGCCAGATGATGCAAAGGCTTACTATTACAAGGGGAACCTGTTATTTGATAAGCAAGCCCAGAAAGCCATCGAATCCTGGGAGAAAGCAGCCAGTCTGGAACCTGCCCTGGCCATTGCACATCGTAACCTGGGATTCGGCCATTATCAACATGCCGGGGATATTGACAGGGCCATAACCGCCTATGAAGAGGCCCTCTCCCATGATAAAACCCAGCCCAAATACTACGCTGAGCTGGACAGGCTGTATGAGAGGAGGGGTGATCCCATGGACAAAAGGCTGGAATTGCTGACAAGCAATCATGAACATGTAGCCGGACGGCAGGATGCGCTGCTACAGGAGATAAAAGTCCTGGTGCAAACCGCAGGTTATGACAGGGCCATTGACTATATGGACAATAACAATTTCTACCGGCAGGAAGGTGCTGAGCAATTGCATGGTTTGCATGTAACTGCGCATGTATTAAGGGCAAAGGAAGCCCTGGCTCAAGGTGCCTATGATAAGGCGGTAGAAGATATGCTCCTGGCTGATACTTACCCTGAGAATCACATGGTGGGCAGGGATACAGTTTATTCCAGGAATCCGCAGATATTTTACTATACGGGACTTGCTTATGAGCTGAATGGGGATAAAAAAATTGCCAAAGAATATTATAATAAATCAGTTAAAGCCACCAGCCGGGATCAGGAGTACCAGTATTACAAGGCCATGGCTTATCAGAAGTTGAAAAAGAATAAAGCGGTGGAACCCTTACTGGATGAGATCATCCGTATTGGTGAAGAGAGGGTAGAATCTACCGGGGAGGTGGATTTCTTTGCAAAGTTCGGAGATGAACTGAACGATAACCAGCGGAAGGCTGCTGGGTACTATTTGTTAGGACTGGGACATATGGGAAAAGCTAATACAGAACGGGCGAAAGAATATTTTGAAAAATCGGCTGGTCTGGATGTAGGCCAGTTATGGGCGAGGATATACCTTGAAGAATTAAACACCTTGGTAGAAAAATGAAAACAAAGCAATTCCTTCGCCAGCTCATCTGCCTGTTACCTGTACTGCTTTTGGTCTGCTTCGGAGGCTGTGGAGTGAAGAAAGATACCGGTGAGGCGGATTCTCTGCCCAACATCCTTTTCATCATGACCGACCAGCAATATGCAGGCATGATGAGCTGTACAGGGAATGCCTACCTGGAAACACCTGCACTGGACAGGCTGGCAGCGTCCGGAATGCGATTTGAACTGGCTTACAGTCCCAATCCGGTTTGTGTCCCTTCGAGAACCTCTATGGTGACAGGGTATTTCCCCAGTGCCTTTGGGATTACACACAACAGGGATGCCAAGGATGCAGTGATCCCGGTGCAGGTGATTGAAAATACCATGGGAAAGCTCATGAAAAGGGCGGGCTATCGTTGTATTTACGGTGGGAAGACACATTGGGCACGGGGACTGGATATGGAAAGTTGTGGGTTTGAGGACCTGACCCGGGATGAGAGGGAAGGGCTGGCCGATAAATGTGCCGAGTTTTTTCGCAACAAGCCTGAGGAACCATTTTTTTTGGTGGCCTCCTTTATCAATCCCCATGATATTTGTTACGTAGAGATCGATGCTGCCATCGATTACTATGGACTCCCTGAATTTGCACCCAATAACAGGGTGGAACGGCAAAAAATAGCCGAGGCTGTTCAGCTGGCTGAAAAAGCCAGGGCAGATGGCCTATATGATGCCCATTGTCCCCCCCTGAAGTCAAATTTTGAGCTTACGGAAAACGTTCCGGGGATACTCCATACCAATTTAAGGCCTGAACCTGGCGGTGAACCAAAGGCATCAGATGTTTATTATTACATGCATGACCATGTCCGGAATAATTGGACTGAAGAGGACTGGCGCATGCACCACTGGATCTATCATCGGCTGACCGAGGATGTGGACCGGCAGATCGGGACCGTTCTAGCAGCCCTGAGGGAAACCGGGCTGGACAAGCATACCATCGTTGTTTTTACCAGTGACCATGGTGACATGGATGGTTCGCATAAGATGGTTCACAAGACCCAGTTTTATGAGGAAGCTGCCAGGGTACCATTCATTGTTGCGGGTCCCGGTATAAAACAGGGCGTGGACAGGCAACACCTGGTCTCTTCATCGGTGGACCTGGTTCCGACTTTCTGCGATTTCGCAGGTTTAGAGATCCCGGAAGGAGTCCATGGACTGAGCATCAAACCGCTGGTCCTGGGTGAGGTAGCGGTGGACTGGCGCGATTTTGTCGTATCAGAAACCGACCTTGGCCGGATGGTCCGCTCAGCCCGGTACAAATACTGCCAGTTTAAGGGAGGTGAACCACGCGAAATGCTGATCGATATGGAAAAGGATCCGGGGGAAATGAAAAACCTTGCCGGGATGGAGGAATATGAGGATGTCCTTGCAAAACACCGCCTAATGTTGGATGAATGGATTAGTCGAAACTCACATGGTTTTTAAGGTACAGGAAGCATATCTCATCAAATTTTAGTCATATTTTCCCCCCAGGAATGCACCAAACTATACATTTATAGTATATTGGACGTGCGTTTTGGTGTATAATCTGATATCTTGGTTTCATAATGAACATCACAGTCGATAAGAAAGATACCATTCTGTATCCTGATAAAAACAGGGTAATTGCCCGCTATTTTTATAGTGGGGATGAAAGGGCCAGGGAGATTATTAATAAAGTAATTAATCTTTCAGATGAGGATGTTCAGACAGCACTGAATCAGACGCTGAGGAAGTTTTCTATTAGACACAGGAATATTTCAAAGCTTTTCAAAAAGCATTATAATAACCTTCTCTTTCTTTTTGATGATCTTGAAATTGATCCCGCTGAGATCTCAGAACAGTGTAAGTTACTTATCGGCTCATTTTTTACACATGAATATTCCGTTGAGGCAGCAGCATTGTTTAATCCCTCAATCATTGAACATCCCGATCAGACTGGATTGAGCAATGGCGAGAGAAGGGTCATTCTCAGCTTAAGATCAACGGGAGAAGGACATATTTCATCCATTGTATTCCGCAGGGCTATTCTTAATGATGTCGGTGATTTTATCGTTCGACCCCCGGGTTATATGATTGAAGAGGCGGAGATTATCAAACGGTATATATACGAAAAGGAGAATTTTCTCCATAAATTGCGGGAGATGGATATTTCTGCTGAACTTACGGAATTGATGATAGCAGAACTACCCGAACAGTTTGATTATCGCCAGCTTGTAAGAAAAGTCAATGAAGTATTGAAAAAAAATAACCTGAGTCCTGAAAAACACCGGGCTGTTGAAAAGATAATATGGCTGGCCGATGCGCATTATGAAGTCTCCTTTTCACTTGATACAGATATCTCGGAAAGAGTGCTTTTTCCAGTATCGGAAACAGAGAGCAAAGGAATTGAGGATGCCAGGTTTGTCAGGTTCGAACAGGAAGATGGCCAGATTACCTACTATGCAACTTACACCGCTTATGATGGTGTAACCATCCTGCCAAAATTGTTACAGACAAATGATTTTTATGATTTTAAGGCCATGCCGCTGCATGGACTGTATGCTGCGAATAAGAACCTTGCCCTGTTTCCAAGAAAAATCAATGGCAAGTACGCTATGTTATCCAGGGTGGATGGTGTGAATAATTATATCATGTTTTCAGACCTGATCCATGTATGGGATAATGCTCAAATCTTGCAAAAACCTAAACATCCCTGGGAGTTTATTCAAATCGGAAACTGCGGATCACCTATTGAAACTGAAAAGGGGTGGCTTTTAATTACCCACGGTGTCGGGCCCATGAGAAAATACTGTATCGGTGCGAGTCTGCTGGACCTGGATGATCCTACCCGAGAAATTGGCCGTTTAAAAGAACCCTTGATAGTCCCGGATGAAGATGAACGTGAAGGCTATGTTCCCAATGTAGTCTATACCTGTGGTTCAATAATTCATAAAAACGAACTTATCGTCCCATATGCTATGTCCGATTATTGCACAGGCTTTGCAAACATTGATCTGGATGAACTGCTAGATGAATTATTAGCAGATTGATAAACCTCAATTATTCAATATATTCAAATTCTTTTTCCTGGGCGGCAAGAACGGTGAGGTGTGATATCCAGTAAGCTAATGTGCTCTCAGCACCCTGGTTTCGGTTTACACCGGTTGATTCCAGTCCATCGCAACATCCACAGGTTTCATGATCATATAATGGCAACCTCAATGAGTTTTCCCCCAGGAACCACATATATGAAGAAAATAATTTTTCAATAAATTCCTTTTTCTTGGTGACCTGGTAAGCTTGATGATATAATAGTACCATGGCCATGACATCGATCGATTGCTGATCGTATTCCGGTAAATCACCACCTTTTTGATACCATCCCTGATTTCCAACAGGGGTAAAGTATCCATGGCTGCTGGTGACTTTTTCCAAAAATGTCAAAGACTCATTGGCAATATTTAACAGCTCATCATCATTGGTTATTTCTGCAGCATGATACATGGCCAGGGGAAGTATACCATTGTCATAACTAATTGTATTTTCGAACCAGTGCCAGTTTTCATCTTTGTTTGCCTGGTATGCCTTAACCAGTTTAGAAGTTAAATTTAACAACAGTTGTAACTGTGATTCATCCTCCTGTGCATCTTTTAGATAATATGCTATGCCTATGATTGTATTTGAAATGCCCCTGAGAGACTCAAGTTTGTCGAAGTACTGAATGGATCTGGAATATATTTCTCTGCCAATTTGCTTAAATGCATCATTTGGGGCATTGCTGATCAGATACCCCAGGGCCCAGATGGTCCGTCCAAATGAATCCTCTGATCCATATTCATCGAGAAATTGCCGGCTAAAACTCAGGAAGTTCCCATAGTTTCCATTCTCCCGCTGCAAATAATGAATGAAACTGAGGTAAATAGTAATAAGTTCAGGGGCTTCCTTGTCTTTACTTTGCCGGTAGGCCATCAGGGCCATCAGTAAAGCACGGGCATTGTCGTCAAGACAATAACCTTCCTTGAGGTTTGGTATTCCATACTTCGCATGCTGTACGATACCGGTATCATCAGTCAGCCTTTTTGCATGGGCCAGGTTATAGACAGGGAGCATCGGTATCTGAATGGGAAGTTTTTTAATTTCCAGGTCCCTGGCCCAACTGTCGACTAAATATTCTGCAAGAGAGAGATACTGTCTGCCTATTTTTGGCCACCTGAGCTTTTTTCCATATTCATAAGCTCTTTCCTTCAAATCATTTATATTCTTCTCATCATCTAGTAATTCCAGGATGACCTTTGACAGCTGTATGGAATCCTTAAAACCAAATAACCTGCCCCTTCCCTCGTCGAGAATTTCCTGGGCATGCCAGTATGGAGTGGAAACGACTGCTGATCCTACACCAACGGCATATGAAAGTGTTCCACTGGTTATCTGTTCTTCATTAAGGTAAGGCGTTATGTAAATATCAGATGCAGAAAGGTATTCAAATAGTTTTTCTTCAGACAGGAATGCATTATTGAAAAACACATTTTTTTCAATTCCATATTCCTTGATAAGCCTTTGCAGGAAGCTCCGGTATTCTTCTCCGGAATGTTTTAAAACTTCCGGATGGGTTTTTCCTGATATGATATATAATAATTCCGGATATTTTCGCACAACATCAGGCAGGGCATTGATCACTGTTTCAATACCTTTGTTGCGGCTGATCAGCCCAAAAGTCAGCAATACCTTCCGGTCTTCAAAATTAAATTTCTTTTTGATATCTGCAGAGGATACCTTCTTAAAGTCAGGTACACCATGCTCAATATAATCTATCTTCTCCCGTGGTATATGATAGATATCGGTAAGAAAATCAACAGCCCTTTTACTCATCACTACGATGCGTGCAGCCCTGTTACCTATATCTTCAATAATTGACCGCTGTGTGTAGGAAGGATCATTGAGGACCGTATGGAGGGTGACAATCAGGGGCAATTCAAGCCTGTGTATCAGTGAAAGAATATATACGCCATCATCACCCCCGAAGATGCCGAATTCATGTTCAAGGATACATACATCGGCATCACTATAGTTAATTTGCTTTGCAGCAGTCACATAATCCCTTTGTCGGTTCTGCCTGATGGTTAATTTTACCTCCTCAGGGTAATCAAGATCCTGTTCATTTCTATCGATGGCAATAACCTGAGCAACAGATGCAAGATCATCATGCTCAGTATTGGCTGCAATGGCCTTTAATAAATTGTTGGTGAATGTACCGATTCCGCATTTTCTTGGCGGATATGTTCCTATCAGGGCTATTTTCATGTTTTTAGGATTTTTTTGTAAACATTTATGTAATCAGATACCATCTTTTTTTTACTGAATTTGCTTTCAGCCCACTCCCTGCAGTATTTTCGACTAATACCTGGAATATCACTAAGGCTTTCCACCGCTTCATTAATATCCTGTACGAGAAAACCGGTACGGGCATTCCCTATCAGCTCTTGCATTGACCCTTTGTTAAAGGCAATTACAGGAGTACCACAAAACATTGATTCAGCTACGCTCAGTCCAAATGGTTCCTGAAAGTTTATCGGGTGTAAAAGTGCAGCAGCATTGCCTAACAGTTTATCCCGCATTTCCGGACCGGAATTACCTACGTAGACCACATCTTCATCATTTATGAATGGAGCAACCTTCTCCGTGAAATAGGCATTATCCTGAATGAGCCCCGAGATGATAAGTTTCATTTTAGCCTTTTTGGCAATTTGAATAGCTTCCCATGCTCCCTTATCATGATGGATACGGCCGAAAAACAGAAGATAGTCTTCCGGTTTTTCATTCAGGGTGAATAGGTTTTCATCAATCCCATTGTAGACTGTAGAGATATATGTTAAGGCAGGACTTCTGTCGGAATTACTTATGGAAACATAATAGTTATTGTGGTTATATTTCTGATAGACAGGAATTATTTTTGATGATGAAAATCCGTGTATGGTTGTTACCATTGGTGTTTTTATCAAACCTGAATAGGTAAGGGGCAGAAAATCAAAATGATTATGAATGAGGTCAAAGCTGTCTGCTTTTTCCATCAGGTAACTGATATGCATACATTCTGCAACCTTGGCGTCAATATCTTTGTCTTCTTCATAACCCATTGGGATTACTCCGTCTAATCTGCCTTTTGTTTCAGAATCCTTTGTAGCAAATAAGGTGACATCCATGCCCTCTTCAACCAGGCCTTCTGCAATATTGGATGCGATTTGTTCCCAGGGACCGTAATGCCTGGGTGGTGTACGCCAGGCGATGGGTGATAGTATGGCTATTTTCATTTCTTTTCAGTCCGGTTATCTCAAATTTAAGATTAATATTCTGATAAGCCTTCACCAAATAGAAATGTTATTCGAGAAGCTATGGGCTTGTATGGCTTCAAAGGAGGGTAATCTCATCCCATACCTGTTTGTTTACCGGGATGCCATTATCGAGGTTATCCTTTCTGGTAAGCAGGATCTGCTCTCCAGGATAACGAATAGCTGCATCAGGGCCATCGGGGACAGATTCTTTCAGGTCAGCAATGATGTCCGAAATGGCCGTCTCAATGGCAGGGAAATTGTTGAGTTTTTTAATGTCAATGGCTATAAAAACCTGTGAGACACCATATTCTGCTGCACGTTTGCTTAATTTATGTGTTGAGTCACCTGCGGATAAAATGGTAGCCAGAATGTCGAGCAGCAAAGAAAGGCCCGCCCCTTTCCAGTAACCTATGGGCAATGCACGCCAGCTTTCAAGGATGGCTGCCGGGTCATCTGTCAGCTCACCTTCCACGTTAAATCCACCGGGGAAAGGCAAGCTGTTTCCTTCCAGTTGTACAGCTTCCATTTTTCCATATGAAAATTGTGTCATGGCGAAATCAAGTACTATGGCATCTTTCCCGAATGGCACAGCAAAGACAAGCGGATTATTCCCCAGCCTCCTGTCTTTCGCCCCCCATGCCGGCATATTCGCCTCTGTATTGGTCCACCCGATAAAGACGAATCCATTCCGGGCGGCCTGCCAGCCATATGTCCCGCCTCGCATCCAATGGTTAGTTTCAGCTATGGCAAGGCATCCCATCCCATTCTCTTCCGCAATTTCCATGGCACGATGGGTACAGAATTCAGCGTTCAGGGGACCGGGAGCCAGATTCCCGTTCCATTGTTCCAGGACCCCCGCAGCATGGATTAATTCAGGTTTAGCACTGACATCAATGTATCCTTTTTTGATATAATCTATGAACCTGGGGAATCGATATACCCCATGTGAATAAATCCCTTCCAGGCTGTTATCCGAGAAAATCCCGGCACATTTTTCAGCATGTTCCTCAGCGAGTCCATACTTCAGTAAGATCCGTTTAAAGAGGGATTGCATCTCAGCGTAGGGAATTCTGATGGTATTCATGGCTCAAGGTTTTCAATAATATAAATAATTAAACAGAATCAGGTAAATTTAAAGGAATTGCCAAAAAGTATATCAAAAGGATTATTTTGTGTATCGTCTGGCAAGCCCAATTAATTACTTTTATGAAATTAAACTAAATACCATAAACCTGAACCATGAAAACAACTAAATCATTCCTGACATCTTTCATCTGTGCCGGCTTAATGCTTTTGAGCAGCGGTATGAATGCTGCCAAATCCATAGAGGCCGTTGATCTCACCTGTGAGTATTTCTCAAACCCCATGGGCATTGGCACAACTGCTCCGAGGTTATCCTGGATACTTACGTCCGGGCTTGAGGACCAGGTGCAGACTGCATACCAGGTCCTGGTGGCTTCTTCCCCTAAAATGTTGAATGAGAAAAAGGCTGACCGTTGGAACAGCGGGAAATTGGAGTCTGACCAAAGTATCCTTGTAGAATATACAGGTGATGTCCTTCAATCGAAGGAGATTTGCTGGTGGAAGGTCAGGGTATGGGATAAGAGTGGGAAGGCCTCTGCTTGGTCTGAGTCTGCCAGCTTTGAAATAGGATTACTGGGAGTGGAAGACTGGAAAGCTGACTGGATCAAATCCTCCATCTGGTTCTCAGAAGTCTATCATCCAAGTCCCATGTTCAGAAAAGAATTCAGCCTAAGCAAGCAAATTGCATCTGCCAGGTTGTATATCACCAGCATGGGACTCTACGAGGCGGAGATCAATGGTGAAAAGGTGGGGGACCAGGTACTGACACCCGGGTGGACCAGCTTTCACAGCAGGGTCCAGTACCAGACATATGATGTAACTGGCATGCTTTCAACCGGTGCCAATGCCATGGGTGTTACCCTGGGCAATGGCTGGTACAGGGCTTTCAGGGGCTTCAGGCCAAATGCTGAAAAATTGGGCAAGGAAAGCCTTGATCTGCTTGCCCAGCTTGAGGTAACCTACACGGATGGTACCAAAGAGGTAGTGCTCACAGACGAAAGCTGGAAATCTAGCATGGGACCAATACGCAGGTCCGTGATCTATGACGGGGAAACCTATGATGCCCGGCTGGAAATGCCCGGATGGAGCAAGGCAGGTTTTGATGACAGTGACTGGAAAGGGACAGAAGAAGTGAGAAATGACAAGAACCTGATCGTATATCCTGCCTCTGATCCCATGCGGAAACTGGAGGAACTTACACCGATAGAGATTTTGGTTACCCCCGAGGGTGATACGGTTGTGGACATGGGACAGAACATGGTGGGATGGATACGGCTGAAGGTTGACTGTCCCAAAGGAACGACCATCACATTGCGCCACGCAGAAGTGCTCGACAAAGAGGGCAATTTCTACATAAAGAACCTGCGCAGTGCCAAACAGACAAATACTTATATCTGTAAGGGAGGTGGACAGGAAGTATATGAACCCTACTTTACCTTCCAGGGATTCCGCTTTGTCGATATATCAGGGTATCCCGGGGAGGTGACCAAAGATATGCTGACCGGTGTTGTCGTCAACAGCGACCTTGAAAAAACAGGCAGTTTTACCTGCAATGATAGCCTGATCAACCAATTGCAGCACAATATTGTATGGGGACAAAAAGGCAATTTTGTGGATGTGCCTACCGATTGTCCCCAGCGGGATGAAAGGATGGGGTGGACTGGTGATTGCCAGGCATTTGCGCCTACCGCCTGTTATAATATGAATTGTGCTGGATTTTATACGAAGTGGCTGAGGGACTTAGCGGTGGACCAGCACGAAGATGGGGCGGTCCCACATGTCATCCCCAATGTCCTCGGAAGGGGAGGGGCCCATGGATGGCAGGATGCCGCGACCATCGTTCCCTGGACGGTTTACCAGTGGTACGGGGATGTCCGCATCCTGGAAGAGCAATATGAGAGTATGAAGGCCCTCGTCGAATACATGCGCACACAGGCGGGAGATGCTTATATCTGGAAGCCAACCGAGAGGCAATTCGGGGACTGGCTGGCTTTTGCGACCATCCGTTCTGATTATCCCGGGGCTACGACGGATAAAGACCTGCTGGCTTCTGCCTATTTTTACCATTCCACGAATATTGTCAGGAAGACTGCAAAGATCCTCGGCAAAGATGAGGTGGCCAGGGATTATGAGGAGCTGATGGGAAAGATCAAAGAAGCCTATGCCAACGAATATATCACCCCCAATGGCCGGATGTCATCAAATACACAGACCGCTTACGTTGTAGCACTTTCCTTCGGTCTGATACCAAATTCCCTGGAGGAAGTTGCAGCCAAACGGCTGGCAGCTGATGTGAATACCTTCGGGCATCTTACCACCGGTTTTCTCGGCACCCCTGACCTCTGCCATGTCCTGACAAAATATGGCTACCTGGACGAAGCCTATAAATTACTGTACAACACGAACTATCCCTCATGGCTTTATCCTGTTACCCAGGGTGCTACCACCATCTGGGAGAGATGGGACGGACAAAAACCTGATGGCAGCTTCCAGAATGCCGGCATGAATTCATTTAACCATTATGCCTACGGGGCAGTGGGGGACTGGCTGTACCGGAAAGTGGCAGGGATAGATATCGATCCTGCAGTCCCCGGTTTTAAGTCCATCATTATCAAACCGCACCCTGGTAGTGAGATGAACTATGTTATTGCTACTCACGATACACCTTATGGCAAGGTTTCTTCAGCCTGGGAGATCAAAGAAGGGAAATTCACTTTGACGGTCAATATCCCGGTAAATACAACAGCCACTGTTTATGTACCCGCTACTGATGGGCCAGTGCAAATCAATGATAGGGCAGTCCCAGAGAAGCTTCTTGTACCTGCAGAGGGAGTTGATTATGATTATGTTGAAGTAAAGGTAGGCTCCGGAGAATATACCTTTGTAAGTCCCTATAATCCATAAGATGAAAACTAAACCAGTCAGCAAACTTCTGGGCTTATTGATCCTGGCCATTGTAATAGCAGCCTGTAGTCCGGGAAATAAACAGCAAGGTGAATTAAGGCTCTGGTACGATCAACCCGCTGTTAACTGGAATGAGGCCCTGCCTGTCGGCAATGGGCGGCTGGGATCGATGGTGTTTGGAGGTGTCGAATCGGAGCGTATACAGTTCAATGAAGAAACACTCTGGGATGGACAGCCACGGGATTATTCTCATCCCGGTGCTCATGAATACCTGGGAGAATTACGCCAGCTGGTTTTTGACGGTAAACAAACAGAAGCCCACGAACTGGGTATGGAAAAATTCATGAGTGTCCCGCTACGCCAGACGAACTACCAACCTTTCGGGGATCTCTATTTATCCTTTCCCGGGCATGATGCGTATACCGAATATTACAGGGGACTTGACCTTACAGAGTCGGTCTGTTATACTTCCTACAAGGTAGATGGGGTAAGGTATGAGCGGGAGATAATTGCCAGCTTTCCCAGGCAGGTGATCGCCATCCACCTGACAACGGACGGAAACAAGGCGCTGGATTTCAGTTATCATCTTGATTCACCTCACAATGAGAAAGAACTCCTTTTGAAAGATGGCAAGCTTAGTATGAATATTGCCGTTGAAAATGGTGCATTGACAGGTATGGCCCAGGTTGTTTTGGAAACCGACGGCGATATTGATGCTGGCCAGGAGATAGTATCGGTGTCCGGGGCAAACAAAGCAACCCTTTATTTGAATGCTGCTACCTCATTTAAGAGTCACAATGATGTAAGTAATGATCCGGAACAGGAGCTTGAAAAGCTCTCACGCAAAATGAAAAATCCTTCATGGAAAGATATCAAAAAGGAACATATTGCTGATTATCAGTCCCTCTACAAAAGATTTTCCATCGACCTTGGTGAGAACGGGGCTGACATAATGCCCACTGGCCAAAGGCTTCATGCCTACCAGGAATCAGATGATGATCCGGCCCTTTTGGCCCTCTATGTCCAATATGCCCGCTACCTGATGATCAGTTCAAGCAGGGAAGGCACTTACCCGGCGAACCTGCAGGGGATATGGAACCAGGAACTAGAACCCCCATGGGGAAGTAAGTACACGGTGAATATCAACACTGAGATGAATTACTGGCCAGCGGAAGTGATGAACCTCTCCGATTGCCATGATCCCCTGTTCAACCTGATCGATGAATGTGTTGAATCCGGCAGGATCACTGCCAGGAACCATTATGGTTGTGAAGGCTGGGTACTCCATCATAATACTGATCTCTGGCGTGGGACAGCACCCATTAATAATTCGAACCATGGCATATGGGTAAGCGGAAGTGGTTGGCTATCCAGCCATTTATGGGAGCATTACCTGTTCACACAGGATATAGAATTTTTAAGGAATAGGGCCTACCCGATAATGCGGGAGGCCTCCCTTTTCTATTCACAATACCTGGTCCCTGACCCTAAAACTGGATGGTTGATCAGTACACCGTCGAATTCTCCGGAGAACGGGGGACTCGTTGCCGGTCCCACAATGGACCACCAGGTCATCAGGTCACTGTTCAGATCCTGTGTTGAAGCTTCGGAGATATTGGATACAGACAGGGAATTTAGCTCAATCCTGCAGGAAATGATCCCTAATATAGCCCCCAACCAGATCGGACGTCTGGGACAACTGCAGGAATGGATGGAAGATGTTGATGACCCGGAAAACACACACCGGCATGTCTCCCACCTCTGGGGCATGCACCCGGGGAATGATATCAATTGGAAAGATTCACCCGAGATGATGGAGGCAGCCAGGAAGTCACTGCTTTTAAGAGGCGATGAAGGTACCGGATGGAGCCTGGCATGGAAGATCAATTTCTGGGCGCGTTTCCTTGACGGTAACCGGGCTTCGGAGCTTGTCAGTATGCTGTTCAGGCCAGTGCCATCGGCAGGTAAAAGTATGGGTGGGGGTTCTTTCCCCAACCTTTTCGACACCCATCCTGGAGGAGGCGGCAATCTGTTCCAGATCGATGGCAATTTCGGGGGGGCTGCCGGTATGGTTGAAATGTTGCTACAAAGCCATCTTGGAACAATCGATCTGTTGCCTGCCCTGCCGGATGTTATTCCGGAAGGAAGGATAGCCGGCGTATGTGCAAGGGGTGGATTTGAACTTGCCTTCGAATGGAAAAATAGTGAATTGCAGACCGTAGAGGTGCTATCCAAAGCAGGCAATAAATGTCAACTCAGGTATAAAAACCAGTGCATGGATTTTGACACGGAAAAAGGGAAGGCCTATGCATTTAATGGACAGCTTGAAAGCCTCAGGTAAATGCCAGCCTAATAAACAGCATAAGCCATATGTTATGAAAACAAAAAATCTATTCTTAAGTGTATTGATCCTTGTAGTTGGACTCCCG
>CAZXOJ010000086.1:0-14494 GCA_964642325.1 uncultured Bacteroides sp.
CAGCAGAATAATATGATTCCTGTTGAAAAACATCGTGCAAAAGTACATTATTATGGGATGAATTGAAAACGAAACACTTAATTATTTAATGTATCCAACGATTTTTAAGCAAAGATTATTTTCCGTTTTTCTGGAATATTAAAAAAACCTAATTTTGTCGGATTACTAAACCGTCGGATTACAAACCAAAAATCAACACCGTGGATATTTTTGATAAATTTAAAGAAAACAGAGGGCCCCTTGGCCAGCACCAGGGAATTGGCCATGGATATTTTTTATTCCCCAAACTGGAAGGCGAGATTCACCCCCGGATGAAGTTCAGGGGCAAGGAAGTGCTAACCTGGAGTTTAAATAATTACCTGGGACTCGCTAACCATCCTGAGGTAAGGAAAGCGGATGCTGATGCAGCACTGGAATACGGGCTTGGATATCCCATGGGGGCCAGGATGATGTCAGGACAGACTGCCAAGCATGAGGAACTGGAACAGCAACTGGCCGATTTCGTTGGAAAGGAGGCCAGTTACCTGCTGAACTTTGGCTACCAGGGTATGACTTCCGTCATTGATACCCTGCTGAGCAGAAATGATGTTGCGGTATATGACTCAGATTCACATGCCTGTATCCTGGATGGCCTCCGAATGCATATTGGCAAACGTTATGTCTTTCCACACAATGACATTGCCAACCTGGAAACCCAGCTGGAGAGGGCAACTAAACTTGCTGAAAAAACCTGTGGCGGGATCATGGTTATCACAGAAGGCGTCTTCGGTATGGCTGGTGACCTTGGAAAACTGGATAAAATTGCCGCATTAAAAAAGAAATTCAACTTCCGGCTGGTGGTTGATGATGCGCATGGATTTGGGACCATGGGAGCCACCGGGGCAGGTACCGGTGAGCATTTCGGCGTACAGGATGAGATCGATATATATTTCTCCACATTTGCTAAATCAATGGCTTCCATAGGAGCTTTTGTGGCAGGAGAAAGGGATATCATAGACATCCTGATGTACAATATGAGATCTCAAGTATTTGCCAAGTCCCTTCCCATGCCCCTGGTAATCGGTGCCATGAAGCGGCTTGAACTGCTGAAATCAATGCCCGAGTTGAAAGAAAACCTATGGAAGATTGTACATGCTCTTCAAAGTGGGTTGAAAGAGAAAGGATTTAACCTGGGTATAACGGAATCTCCGGTAACACCTGTATTCCTGGAGGGTGGGGTTGCAGAGGCCACCAATGTGATCGCAGACTTGCGTGAAAACTACAAGGTTTTCTGCTCCATGGTTATCTACCCGGTTGTACCCAAAGGTGTGATCATGCTGAGGATCATCCCAACTGCTATTCATTCACTCGAGGATGTGGAATATACCATAAAGGCATTTTCAGAGGTTGCCGCTAAATTACAGGCAGGCACTTATCCCAAGGAGCCTCCCAAAGTAGTATAGCCGGGTCAGGTTTTAGCCGAACATTCAGGTTCCTGCCGTATCTCCGAACAGGTCAATTTGAAGTCGGGGGGTGTACCGGAATCCATGCAAAATGGCCAGCCTGGCTGTCATTTTCATGCTCTCACGCAAGAATTCCTGGGTCCCTCCGACAGGCATAAGAAGCACATCTTCGGGTTCTATGAATGACAGGTGATCAAGAAAATCTTGCCTGATCTCATCTATATCCGACTCCCGGGTAATGACGAATTTCAGCTGAAAATCCTTGTTTGACTTTCTTTTGGGAGGAGTTCCTGGTTCGTCCCCGTAATATGAACCCTTCTGCATACAGGCATTAATATATTTTTGCAAGGTGTCAGGATTGCGCCGGAATTTCTTGTGATCCCGGATATAATTTTGTTCAACAGGATATTCGAGCATCCTGTTTTTCTTCGCATCCGGATCGGAACTTTTCAGTTTTGGGGATATTGAGAAAAGATCTATATGCGTAGCCAGTTCCGGAATAAATAATACGCCGTTTGTTTCAAGTGTGATGTGAAGGTTCAACTCCCTTTTTAAAGACCTGGCCAGTTCCACCAGTGGCAGGGGCTGGAGGGTCGGTTCTCCCCCTGAAATGATCACATGCCTGATTAATCCCAGGTTTGCCCTGACCAGGTCCACCACCTCCATGGTATCCATGACATCCACTTCAACCGGAAGATGAGAAGCATACGGTGTATCACATATACTCACTTTCCCCTCCGGAGTGGTCCATGTACAACGAAGATTACATCCGCTGGTCCGTATAAACAGGACCGGGATACCAAGCATTTTACCTTCCCCCTGGATGGTTCCTGGAAATGCATAGCCAGTATCAGGTGCATGCTCCATCAGCCGTCCCCCGGCTGTCCGGGTTACCGGGAATATGCCGTTTTTTACAAGTTTGATCTCCATTGATTATGACTTATTGTCAGTTTTGTGCAAAATTAGCAGTTTTCATCAAAAGGTATGGATATTGTAATGTAGGAGACATTATTTAATTTTGAGATTATATTTATTTGAATCAGAATTTTAACCAGATTAGCATAAAAACAGGAAATGGAATTATTTAAATCAATTGGTGACCTGCATGAGGACAAGGAAAAGACATCCGAACCAACATCATCTGAAAAAGTACGTTGCCTCATTATTGGTTCCGGTCCGGCCGGTTATACTGCTGCCATATATGCAGCTCGTGCCAACCTTTCACCGGTACTTTATGAAGGCTTACAACCAGGCGGTCAGTTGACCACTACTACAGATGTTGAGAATTTTCCTGGTTATCCTGACGGGATCTCGGGTCCCGTGATGATGGAAGAACTGAAAAAACAGGCTGAACGGTTTGGGGCCGATATACGCTGGGGACTGGCAACCGCTGCAGACCTGTCAGCACAGCCATACAGGATTACCATTGATGACAGGCACATCATTGAGGCTGATTCCGTGATTATTGCTACCGGGGCCACCGCTAAGTACCTGGGAATGGAATCCGAGCAAAAATTTATGGGCCATGGGGTCTCTGCATGTGCCACCTGTGACGGATTTTTCTACAGAGGAATGGACGTAGCTGTCGTGGGTGGAGGAGATTCAGCCTGTGAAGAAGCCCTTTATCTATCCGGTCTTTGTAAAAAAGTTTATATGATCGTTAGAAGGGATGTCTTCCGGGCCTCTAAAATTATGGTGGAAAGGGTACTAAAAACTGAGAACATTGAGGTTTTGTTTGAGCATTTGCCCAAAGAGGTGGTAGGTGATCAGAATGTGAATGGAGTCATTGTCCACAATAAAAAAACCGGCAAAGATTACAAGGTCGAGGTTGAGGGATTTTTCCTGGCCATCGGTCACAAACCCAATTCTGACATATTTGCATCATACTTGCGTATTGATGATGTAGGATATATACAAACCACCCCTGGGACATCAAAAACCAACCTGGAAGGTGTATTTGCCTGCGGGGATGTGCAGGATGCACACTACAGGCAAGCCGTCACGGCAGCCGGATCAGGTTGTATGGCTGCCATTGATACCGAAAGATACCTTAGCGAGAAGGGTCTGTAAAACCAATAAAAAATCCCATTACATTCCGTTGGTCAACGTATTCATGTTGTTCATGGTCGATTTATGCCGGTCAATAAACATGTGGATAAAATTAAAGTATCCAGGAGCTATCAGTATGGAATATTTCTTAAATTTTAGGTTATCAATTTATGAAATTTGGATGACGCTGGTACAATAATTCAGGAACTGGTAGACAACTCTCTAATAGGGATTTATGCAACTCATCCCTCAGGCAAGATACTGTATGCTAACAGACAGGTTATCACAATGTTGGGCTATAAAAACCTGGATGAATTAAAACAGAGAAACCTCGAGGAAGAAGGATATATTAACCAGTACGATCGCGACGAATTCAAATCCATTCTGCAAAATGACGGCATCATAAGGGGATATGAAACTGCGTGGACACGAAAGGACGGGAAAAAAATCATGGTCAGAGAGAGTGCCCGGGCAGTTTTTGATAATAAGCTCGAAGTGGTACGTTATGAAGGATTGATTGAAGATATTACCGAATCAGCCGAATCAGACTCCGTAGTCAGGGAAAGGAGTGAAATGCTGGAAGCGGCTTTGATACAAAGAACTGCCCAGCTGGAAGCAGTTAACAAGGAACTGGAAGCCTTTTCCTATTCTGTTTCACATGACCTTCAGTCCCCTATCAGACACATGCAGAGCTTCACAGAGTTGCTGGAAAAGAGAAACCGTGATACCCTTGACGAGAAAAGCAAGCTCTACCTGGAACACATACTTGGATCTATAAACAGGATGGGGCGCCTGATTGAAGATCTACTGACATTTTCCAGGGTCTCAAGCACCAGTATTAGCAAGGTACGATTCGACCTGAAGGAGCTTGTTGATTCTATTATCAATGAAGATTATTCGATACCGGACGGGGACCGAAAAATCAACTGGGATACGGAACAACTTGGCATTATTGAAGGAGATCCGAATCTTTTAAGGCAGGTATATTCCAATCTCATATCCAATGCTGTAAAATATACCCGAACTGTGGAGAATTCCAGGATAGCTTTCGGATTTTTGAAGGAGTATGGGAAGGTGCTTTTATCTGTCAAGGATAATGGTATAGGCTTTGACAACAAATTTGCGGAGAAGGCTTTTGAAGTTTTTTACCGCTTGCATAAAGAAGATGAATATGCAGGCTCAGGTGTTGGCCTGGGTATTGTAAAACGGATTATAAACCGGTGTGGAGGCGAAATATGGGCAGAAGGCAAAGTGAATGGGGGTGCAGCTTTCTATTTTACGCTGCCTGATCCGGTTTCCGAGGAGAATTATAATGAAAAAATAAAAAAACCACTAACCATACAATGAAAACTTTAAGGATCCTCTATCTCGAAGATACAGATTATGATGTTGACCTTGTCAAGGAATACCTGGAAGAGGATGAAATTGTTTACGACCTGATCCATGTAAAGACAAAGGAGGATTTTATTAAAGCCCTCAAAGAAGAGGAATTGCATATCATTCTTGCAGATTTCTCCTTGCCATCATTTGATGGTTTGGAAGCCCTGGATATTACGCAGCAATTGATCTCGGATATACCATTTATCATTATTTCAGGTGTGATGGGGGAAGAACTTGCCATAGAAGCCCTAAAAAGTGGAGCTACAGATTATGTATTAAAACAGCGACTCTCCCGACTTGTTCCTTCCATTAGCCGGGCTTTGCTTGAAGCCAATGAACGGACCACCCGTCTTAGGGCAGAAAATGAGCGATCGAAATATGATTTTATCGTAAATGCTTCCAAATCGATGTTTACATTGGTGGACAGGAATTATACCTACGAAGCTGTCAATGATGCTTTCTGTAAGGCCCATAACCTGATCAGGGATGAGGTGCTCGGAAAAACACTGATCGAAGTATGGGGTGAGGATAGTTTTGATAAATATATCAGGAAAAACTTTGATGATAGTTTCGAGAACAACGTTGTCAGGTATCAGGCCTGGTTTGAGGTGCCATCTCGTGGCATGCGTTGTTTTGAAGTAACGTTCTATCCCTATAAGGAAGAAGGCGATAATGTTACCCACACGGTTGTTGATACCATGGATGTTACAGATAAGCAGAAAGCAGAAGAGGCAATGCGGGAGAGTGAGGCCAAGTACCGTTTGTTATTTGATCACGCTGCGGAAGCCATCCTGCTTGAGAAAGATGGCCTTATTACAACATGCAACACGAGGGCAGTTGAATACTTCGGTTTTTCAAAACAACAATTGCTTTCGAAAGGTTTGATGGATCTGCTGGTTAAAATCCAGCCTGATGGCAGGGATGCCGGCAAGTATGCGAAGGAATTGGAAACAGTTACCGCGAAAGGGGAATTATTTGAGATTAACTGGGAATTTAAAAAGAAAGACAAAAGCACATTTATTGCAGACGTTATTGCTGCCAGTTTTCAATTGAAAGGGGAGACATTTTACCAGTTTTTTATACATGACATCACTGAGAAGGCCAAAGCCGAAGAAAGTTTGAAAAGATTAGCCGAGGCCATGGAACAGTCAGCTGAATTGGTGGCCGTTACAGATATTAAGGGGCATTTTATCTATGTAAACAAGGCCTATGTGGAAAAACTGGAATACTCAAAAAAAGAGATTATCGGGAAGCACATCACCCAGATCCTTCCACCTGCATTTTCAAAGGAGACGCTATACCAGATGAATGCCGTTCTGGCTGATCATAAAGTCTGGTCCGGAGACATGGATATCATGTCAAAAAAGAAGCAGCAACTGCTTGTGTCTGCCAGGGTATCCCCTATCCGCAGTAAGGAAGGAGAGATCACCAGTTACGTATACGTGCTGCGGGATATCACCGAAGAATCCAAGATCAAGGCATATCTCCGACAGTCCCAAAAAATGGAAACCATTGGTACACTGGCTGGAGGCATTGCACACGACTTCAATAATATTATAGCAACCATTACTGGCCATACCGAAATCGCCATTCAGGATGTCAAACCTGAGGATTCTGTGTACGAAGACCTTGAACAGATTGCAAAGGCCACCGAGCGTGCCAAGGGCCTGGTGAACCAGATCCTCACTTTTTCACGGCAGGTAGAAACGGAATCGGTAGAAGTGAGCATAGATATGCTCATCACTGAAGCAATTAAACTCCTGGCGCCTTCTGTACCGAAAAATATCAGGATCAAGCAGGATATGACCTCTGAATGTGGAGGAGTCTTGGCAGATCCGTCCCAGTTACACCAGGTTATCATGAATATTTGCACCAACGCCATCTATGCCATGAAGGATACCGGCGGGATTTTACACATCAGGTCAAAAGGCCTTCTACCAGCACTGCGACTTAAATCAAGATTCCCGGAACTGGAAGACAGGCAATACATTAGCCTCACTTTTAAGGATACTGGAACCGGTATGGATGCCGGTACGGCAGAACGGATATTCGAACCCTTCTATACCACCAAGCCCGTGGGAGAAGGAACAGGACTTGGTCTGTCAGTTGTCCATGGAATTGTAAAGAACCTGGGAGGTGAAATTTTTGTAGAAAGTATTCCAGGAAAAGGTTCCACGTTTACTATTTTATTGCCATGTTTGAAAGGAGAAAAACAAAAATCTCTAATAAATGTCAACCATACTGATAATCGAGGATGATACCGACCTGCGCAGGATGCTGGTGAAATTGCTGCAGAGAGAGGATTTCAGGGTATTTGAAGCAGGAACCGGACTGGAAGCCCTGCAGATCCTTGATTATTTCACTCCTGATCTGGTAATCACTGATATTATTATGCCGGACCAGGATGGTATCGGAACCATCAACGAGCTGAAAAAAAGATATCCTGAGATCAAGATCATCGCCATATCAGGGGGAGGCAGGATGCTCAGTAAAGATTACCTGGGCATTGCAAAAATACTTGGTGCCAATCATACCTTCTCCAAACCATTTGATACAAAAATTTTCCTGAAAAAGGTGCATGAATTGATCAACTTGCAAGAATCTGACAATCATTACTCTACGTAGATCGTTGATTGTCCGGACACAACCCGGCCATCCGAAGTTATTCCCCTCAGATAAATATGATATTCGCCTTTCTTATCAGAAGTAAAAAATTGTGCCTCGGAAGAACCAAGTTCATCCAGGGTAAGATTGGGAAGCCAGATCAGGCAGTTCCTGAAATCAGGTTCCCTCAAATCTCCCTTATCTTTTTCATATGATGGAAAGGAGATCAATTCCTGGACAGCCAGCGTTTTTAATCCAAAAAAATATGAGTATCCAGGCAGGTCCACACCGGCCAGATCATGTTTCTTTGAAAATATGCTAATGATCCCGCCATAATTGATGTTTCCCCGGATATAACTGGCATTGATGACATCAATGTGATCGATTTTCTCCGGTGAGACAGATAATATGGAAGAAAGGTCAGAGATGGCCACATGGTCTAGCAGGATGAGGGGTTTGTAGATGGCCAGGTCTGAATAATCTCCGAATACGACAAGCTTTTTTTGGCCACCCGTCCGGCTCACTGTAACCAATGGAATAACTTCGTAGATGAATTCCTCGAGAGATGGTAATTTGACAAATTCATCCGTTTCAACTGTCAAGAGGGGTTTACCGTAAAAGTTTGGTTTGTCATGATGATCAGAAGTGCTGTCGGTTGAATGGATATCGCTCATGTATGCATTTTGAACCTGAACATTGATCATCAATTCCTCAGCCAACAATCTCTCCTCATCGGATAAATGAAATGGCAATGCTCTAAAATCCAGAAACTCAGCTGAAAAATCCTTGTCGATAAGGATCTCAAAATCTGAAGATGTTCCCGTTTCAGCACTGATATAAAAATCCTTCAGGCCAGTATAGTCGGGTATGGCAATGTAAAATTTCCCATCTTCTCCTGTAAGGTACCCGAAGTAATCCGGATCTTCTCCAATAACAGATAATTGTACCCTTGTATTGGGCATGGGACCTTGTTCCAGTTTATCAATTACCTCCCCTGTGACAGCCATCCCCCGTGTTTCCGGAACATAGATTTCTGCATCCCTTTTGCTGACATCTGATCTATTTGTATGATATTCATAGATGCCGCTCGTATCCATAGCAGCTTCACGTATCACAGTTAGGCACAGTCCGGACAGATTATCCGATTCAATGCCACTGGTGGAGATAGACAGCTGGACTTTTGATCTCTGTCTATATGTTTGTTTATCTGAATTTATCACTATACTCATGTCATCCATTGGTGCTGCCAGGCTGGCCATACTCTTGTACTGTTCTACCTGGGATTTCTCCGAAACTTGTGAAACTTCTGAATTATTAGGATTCACAATTTTGATTCGTGAATAAGCATACTTCTCAGGAGGTAAATTTTTCATCCACCTGGTATATACCCTTAAATAATAGGTCCCGGACAATATGGATTGGGGAATTTCGATATAGCCGTTAATTCCTCCCTGCCCAAGCCTGAATTTTTCCTGAATAAGCGGTTCCTTTTCTGATGAAACAAGTTCGACGTATAGTACCGTACTCCAGCCTATATCTTTCAAGGCCTTATCAGACAGGTTATATACGGTAAAAAGTATATTCTCCCCAACAATGTACAGGTTTCGATCGGTAAAAACCGCAAATGCCTCCTGGTGCTGCCCAGGAGAATTGTCAACCTGTTCCGGAGCGGCTTGCTGACAAAGAACCAATCCGGCAGGGAAAGCAGCGAGAATAACAATAATTGTTAGCAGCCGGATAAGATTCCTATTTATATTATCTACATTCATCATTCCCAAAAATCTGGTGGTTCAAGGCTTCCGCCCCCCTCCCGGCAATCAAAACAAACATCATCAGCATTTGCGAATGGCCAGCCAGTTCCTGACTCCGAAACCAGGTAGACCGGGTATTCATGAACTGTATAGAAACCCAACGGGTTGTTGGCTCCTATTGGAATCAGCTTGCATTCAAAATCATGGATGGGAAACTGGAAGGATTCCTCTGTAAATATTCTTTGCTGGGTTACAGAGGAAACATTGAAAAACCCCAGCACCCTTTCACCAGGATTCGTGATATTATGGATATTACCCTGTATCCTGGCTGGCTGGGTCTCATAAAGACCTCCGCTTTCCTGGTTTTGTTCCTCCAACAGGTTCCAGTACTGATATGCCCTATTGCTCAGGGCGTACTGCTTGACAAGCAGGCTGTATTTTACCTTCAGCCTGTTGCTCTGGTTGGATACATAGGCCAATGGAATTTTATTTACATCATTCCCTTCAATATGTCCGGCACTGATGGTATGGATGGCATTAACTTTCTCTGTTTTCCAGCAGTACATCAGTGAATCTGAATCAAATCCCAAATCCATGATCCGTCCAACATAATAGAACCTGATCGTATAGGGGGCATGATATTCCCAGGTCTCTTCCAATTCCCACCTGTAGTTACTTGCATACTTATCCGGGATATGAAGATCCGTATAAAATTGTATCCCATAATGTGGAAAATCAGGATCATAGGTTTCCCTGACCTCCTGTTCATAGTATAATTTATTAACCGGTGGACAAAGCAAGAGGGAATCTGCTTCAGACAGGTACTCCTTGCCGTCTGTGGTCCTGATATGCAGCTGGTATGCCGTATTTGTCCGGAGAAAAGACTGTTCGACAAACTGCTCATATAGACCGGGTTCACTCTCCATCAATACCACGGTGTTACCTTCCCCATCCCTAATGTCTACCTGGCAACCCTGCTCCGGGGTATACGCTGGTTCACTGTAAGAAGTCGACCTGGAGATACGGACCTTGTGGTACCCTTCCTGGTCGGTTAACATTCCGTCTACCACAAGGAGGATCTGTTCCTCATCTATCTCTGGAAAAAAGGGATCGATGCATCCCGGAAGAGCCACGATCAGTATCAGGTATATTGTGTATTTATTCACTTGCATAATTACCAAACCTGAAATTCCATGATAATGTGATAATCTGGGTACCAAAAATTGACATCTTATAACCATTGATCCTTCCATCCTCCGAACGAAAGAATATGGAATAGGCATTCTTCCGACCGGTAAGATTATAGATACTGAACATCCAGTAGCTATGAGCAAGTTTTTTTGCTTTTAGGCTTCCCTCAATATTCATTGAGAAGTCAACCCTGAAATAATCTGGCATGCGGTATTTATTTCTAAGGGAATAATCAACAATTTCCTGTCCATTGTAATAATACAGCGAAATGGGATAGGTGACAGGGCGCCCTGTTGAATATACCAGGTTGGAAGAGAAACTGAACCTTCGGTTAACCCTGTAATTGGCCACAACATTCAATGCATGTGGTTTGTCATAATTGGCCGGAAATGGTTCCCCAAGGTTTATGTTATTCCAGGGTTCATCTCCACTTACCTGCACCATGGCCCTGGACAGGGTGTATGAAATCCACCCGTTCAGTTTACCAAGATCCTTCTTCACTAAGAATTCCAATCCATAAGACTGTTGATTACCCTGGAGTATTTCAGTCTCTACATTGGGACTTGAGATAAAACTTGCACCGTCTTTATACTCTACAACATCATAGGTTTTCTTGTAATAAGCTTCGATGGAAGTGCTGATGCCCCTTCTGGGGAAATCTTTATAATACCCTGCCGAGAACTGGTCAAGATAGGGTGGGCGTATGTGATAATCACTCAATTTCCATTGATCAGTTGGGGATATGGCTATCGTATTACTGAGCATAAAAAGGTACTGCCTGATGCGGTTATATGAGAGTTTGATTGAACTGTTGAGCCCTGTACTGAAGTTTGCAGCCAACCGAAGTTCAGGCCCGGAATAAGTTTTAACCGCCTCCCCGCCGGAATAATTCAAGGTGTCGGAAATATTTGCCGGATCCCTGGGACCGTTCCCATAGTAGTCATAGACGGTACCTGGCCCCAGGTTGGTGAACAAACTATATCTCAGTCCGCCGTAAAGCGTAAGCCAGGACATCACTTTATATTGATCGGCAATATAGATGGCTGATTCAATCCCATTTTCATTTCCCAGGTGTGTTGGGGTCCTGGAGGATTCGGGACCGGCAGGCAGTATATCCCCCCGGTTCATCCTGTAATTAATGATGGATCCTCCAAAATTCACAGTATGTTTCAGTCCCGTTATCCACCTGATATTCGCCTTGGCCTCGTAGTGATCAATGAGATAGTCATGGGTATATGAGGCCGATGGGTATGTATTATCAATGGTCTGGAATGTATACCTTCCAGCCAGGGCCGTAATATCAGCGGAAAGTGATGGTGTAAAACGGTGCCTCCAATCTACCGATCCCCCGGAGTTAGCATATTGGTAATGATTACTAGTTGACAATGAAAACCTATCATATGAATGATAAGCAAATATCTTGACAAGGTTACGATCGCTGGGTTCAATGGTGACATTGCCGGCAAAGTCATAAAAAAGGGCATTGCTATTCCTGAGTTCCGGATTATCAAGCCTCTTCAATATCCAGTCAGAATAGGTGGATCGGGCACTCAGCACAAAAGAAGCATGATCCTTTTTAATGGGTCCTTCAACTGCAAGATGGCCGGTAATTGGACTGATACCTCCCCTTGCTGTATATCTATTCCGGTTGCCATCCCTGGTGCTAATGTCAAAATAGGAAGCAAGCCTTCCGCCAAACTCGGCCGGTATATTGCTTTTATACAATCTGAAATCTTTCACTATATCCGGACTGAAAGAAGAGAAGAATCCAAATAAATGAGAGGGATTGTAAACCGGGACTTTATTAATATAAAACAGGTTCTGGTCAGCCGGGCTGCCCCGAACATTGAAGCCGGATGATCCCTCCCCCACATTTTGTACGCCTGGTAACATCTGTGCTACCCTGAGCAGGTCCTTCTCTCCCATGACTACCGGGATTTCCTTTATAGATTTAATATCCAGCCGTTCAAAACCCATCTGCATACCGGTAACATTATCATACCTGTCAGCTTTCACGGTTACCTCATTGATGGGAATGAGCTCCTTCTCCAAACTGACATTCAGCTGTCCATCTGAATATACATCTATGAAATAGCGTATCTCCCTCATACCCATACAATTAAAAACTACACTATACCGGCCAGATGACATAATAATGGTATAGTGTCCTACCACGTCCGAGACTGCACCTATCTGCAATTCCTCGATATAGATCGTGGCACCGATCAGTGGTTCACCAGTGTCATAATCGCTCAACTTACCATTGACGATTACATTTTTCCCGGATCTTCCAGCACTCCTGTTGCCTATGATTTTGGTCTCGGCTTCTGCCGTCCGCCTTCCATTGATGTATCGCTTTTCTATATCCGTGATCTGTTCTGTCCCGTCAGATATTGTTCTTGCTACTGACTGCTGGTAATCCGGCAAAGATCCAAGCAGGTCTACCCCTTCGGTAATGATAATTTGATGATTGGCATCCACCAGGTACCTGAGAGAAGTCCCACGAAAAGCATTATTCAAAATGGCCGACAACCTGACCTGTTCGCCGGAGAATGATATTGAAATGCCTTCAACCCAATCCGGCTGATAATAAAAGTGACAGTCTGCCTGGTCTTCAACCATCCTGACAAATTCATCGAAAGTGACCCCATCAAGATGGCCAGATACCAGGATTTCTCTTTCCTGTGAAAAGACTGGCGCAGCAGCTAGACCTATGCCCGCTGCCCAAAATATAATGGCATATATTTTAATTCTCAGGTAATTCATTGCAATATTTCAGTAATTCCTGCATCTGGCTGTCTGAAATGAGTTTCAACTGAATATGCCACTGCTTGAAAAACTGTTTAATCTGTTTTTGATAATTGGCATCAAAGAGCTTTACAAAACTTCCCTTTGAATTGAAATTATGAAGCTGCCTGTCTTTCCACAGGTAAAATTTCCGCTTTGGCTCGGAGTAGATGTAAAAACCGCTGACAGACGTTGTGGAACGGTTTAGGCTCTTATTCCACAGATACAGGCACCTGAGGTCCTTTTCCTTAATAACCTGAAAAAAGGCAGTACCGGTCATGTCAAAGGTCAATTTTTCAAACTTCTTCTGACCCAAATCGAATTCGTCAACTGATTCATTGTGCAGTACTATCTGCTCCGGGGCCCCGGCAAAATTCAGATATTCCAGGATAACTGACTGGTTATAAACATTGTATCCCAGTCGAACCTGCTGGTAGGGAAGATCGTTTATCCTGATGCTGCCAGTAAAAATCTGCCTATCATCAAGAAATGGATGTCCCTCAGAACCAGGATATTCAGGCTTATAGCGAATGCCATTGATAAGATTCTGATCCAAACCGTAAAGCCTGTCAAAGGAACGAAAATCAACCACTACTTTTTCTGTATATGTATCCTGACCCTGAAGATCAATAAGAACTAGTAGAAATAGTAATATCGAAACAGCCCAGCGGGGGATCATTGAGAGTATTTTAAACTGATGGTTTAAGGTATATGAAGACCCGAATTTAGCTAATTTTCTCCAGAACATACTTCATATAAACCAGAATTGAGGTCATTCAAAAGCATCATGGAGATAGCATAGGCAGGCAACAATAAAGCCTACCAAGTATTTAGCTTGTAGAACCATCAGATTTTATTAAATTTGCCCCGCTGATATCAAATCAGATACCCCCACTCCCACCCATACAGGGTACACACCCACACCCTCTCCCACTCCCATGCCATCATCGGGGTGTAGCTCAGTCAGGTTAGAGTACGCGTCTGGGGGGCGCGGGGCCGGTAGTTCGAATCTACTCACCCCGACCATTTAAAGAAGGAGCCAACTCATTTTCAGTGGGTTGGCTTTTTTCTTGCCCAACAATTGCACGACAATATCAAAAATAAGGTTTTATCTACATATTTCAACTGGCCTAATATGAATATCTAAATTCAATTCTCCCGATATATAGCACATCTTAAACGAAATCAATGCAACAGTTATTTTCTGGAAAAAGGTGCGAAAATCATGTACTAAGTTCATGCCCAGGGGGGGGGGGAAGCCGCCGCGTATCAATATTTCGTATCGAAAAC
>CAZXOJ010000087.1:0-14450 GCA_964642325.1 uncultured Bacteroides sp.
AGGACCAGGATCGAAACAATAATAAGCTGGTAATTCCTGGTCAGTAAGCCCATTTTCAGGGCTCCTTCAGACACAGCTAATCCCACAGCATCAATCCTATCAAAAGAATGAAAGGGTCGAATATGAAGCCACCAGTCATCATCAGGCAACCTGTGATGATAGGTCATATTCATATTGCCGCCTATCTGCTTCCAGTTGTTAAGATAGACAAGCAGTATGCTGTCCTGCGGGGAATCTATTGTTCCTGTTATATACTGCTCAGCCAGGGTTTGTAATTTATCAGGCGGGACTGCCGGAATTTCTATCATCTGCCCGGACTCTGTAGTGAAAAATATGATCCTGTTTTTGTATCTATTGAAAGACTGAAGGTGCCTGATCATGATCCGTAAAGGCATTTCAATACTGCAGATAAAGACAGAGGAATCAATCTCCGAGAACCAGTCCACTGCTGCAGTTATGACCGGTTCGTTTAAAAGGTTTGATCGATAAAGCCCTGGCCACCACATTTCATCATCATCATGTGCAATCTGGTCCAGGATTTCCAGCAAGGCCTGTCGACGTTCATCCTGTCCGCGGATCATCTCACTCCAGCTACTGCTGATACTGTTGTCTCTCAATCTGCGGTTCCATATGATCCCGCTTGTATCAGATCCCTGGTTTTGAAGGCTAGTAACAAATGTATTTTTCTCCTTGTATAACGTAAGACTCTGTCCATCACTATTGTATAACATGATGGAGCCAATTGCCGGTATCCTTGAAATCATGGGAATAAAAACCCTGGCCAGGGAATCTTCATCCAGGGAGAAGGCTGAAGATTCAGGATATGTCTGTATGATTTGAAGGACCTCACCCCTCACCGGATCCAGCAGATCTGTTATATCTCTGTCAAGTTTCTGGGATAGGGAATTGATCAGGTTTTCTGAAAACGCATCATCTGATTTTATTCCCGAATAAGTGATCAGGGCGAAAACCGTAGTAAGCAGAATGGCAATGATGATATAGATCTTTTTCATGGGAGTAGTATAATCAGGTCTAAAATTAATACATAAATGTATAATATTGTATATTCGTGTTAATGCATTTTCAAAGCATGAAATCGGGACTTCTTTTTATCATATTTGCCATTTTCTACCTTTCGGCATGGCCACAGGAGTTACAGGAAACTCCTTCCCAGGAGAGCATGGAATCCGATACCATGGTGACTGATACTTCCAAGCTGGTAAGAAGTGTCCATCCCCAGGACCTGGAGAAGGCCAAACTACAAATACGCTGGAGGGGTTATGTAAAATTCAATAGCTATTATGATTATAGTGGATTAAAAAGTACCGAGGGGTTTCTTACCTACGAAATACCTGTAGATCCCCTCCTGAATAAGAATTTTACCGGCCTCTACGCTGGTGCAAGGCAGTCCCGCCTTGGCATGGAAACCAGCATAAACTCCAAAATTGGATTAATGAGGACTTATATTGAGGGAGATTTTGCAGGATCCAACTATCCCCTTGCTTTCCGGCTTAGACACGCTTATGGTCAGATTGGATATTGGACATTCGGGCATACATGGTCTACTTTTACAGACCTGGCAGCCATTCCGCGGACAGTAGACCTGGAAGGTCCCAATTCCGGTGTATTTGTGAGGCATGGACTGATCAGGTATGAAAGAAGATCTGGCGATGATGACTTAGAGTATGGAGTTTCCCTGGAAAATCCCCGGAAAGATTTTGAAAATGCTTATGACACCCTTGGGATTGACCTTCAGCAGAGTTTTGACATCGCGGCCCGTCTACGTATGGAGCCAGGTGAGCTGGGACATTTTCAGTTTGCAGTTGTATTCAGGGAGATATTCTATTCACACCCGACAGGTCCGAAATATTTACCGGGTTTTGGCTTTCAGCTGAGTGGGAGTATAAATACCTCCCCAAAAACCCACGTGAGGTTTCAGCTTGTTTACGGCAGTGCCATCTCCAGGTATATCACCACCCTGGAAGGTAGGGGACTGGATGTATATCCCCGTGCTGACGGCATTATGGATCCTTTGAGATCAAGTGGCAGTTACCTGTCCTTTGAATACTTCTGGAGGCAGAACTGGTCATTTTCAGCCATAGCAGGAATGGTATATTTATGGTATCCCCGTTCTCAACCTGATGATTCATTCAGATCCAGCTATTATGGAAGTGTGAATGCTTTCTGGGAACCGATCGAAATACTGAGGGTCGGAACGGAATTGACTGTTGGCAAAAGGACAAATTATGATAGGCAATCGGGTACTGCTGTCCGCTTGCAATTTGCCGCTATCTTCTACTTCTAAGGACTTCAGGCCGTATGATCGGGTTGATATATTCGGCCACTTATTGATTGACCAGATCCAGGGCATACTCGATCAGGGTATCTCTCCATCGTATTGAATCCCTTTTCGTAATAGTTACATAATGATCAGGTGGTATCCCATCATCCATGTTTAAGCCATCCGGCCTGTAGGATTTATTCGCTGAATAACGGTATATCCATCCATTGGGCAATTCACTGAAATGCGGTGTTCCACCGCCTCCGCCGGTGGTGTCACCAACCAGGGAAACATGGGGAAGAGAAGACATCCAGCTTACAAATGAATTGCATGCAGAATAACAATAACGATTTGTCAGTATGACTGTTGGTTTGAATATGCCCAATCCATCTTTCGGCTCAATATATTGATCTATACTGCCGAAATCATCATGCCCCGGTCCAGTTTTATAATGATTAATTTCCACTTTTCTTTTCTGGTCAAAGAAATGATTTGCAATGATTTTGCAATAGCGGTCATTTCCTCCTGTGTTGTGACGGACATCGATAATCATTCCCTTTGTATTTGAAAAATAATCCAGGACCTCCCGGATCCCTTCTTCTGTGATCTCGGTTGTGAAGTTTCCTATGTAAAGATAACCCACCGAATCAATGATATTATACAGCATGCCGTCCTGTTCCTTTTCCTTAGGACCAAGATAGGTAACCTTTACAATATGAGGAACGAAGTTCTCTCTGTAACCAATGGTATAATCATATTCAATATGACCATAGTAACTTTTGATATCCGTGTGACCGTCCTTCAGTTCAAGTATCATCCGGCCCATTGTCCGGAAAAGGCTCGAGTCATGCATGTCATCATGAATTTCTGGACGGTAGGCCAGATATATGGAATCCCAGTCAATTCCTTTGGTGGAAAACAGTGAATATTTCCTGTCCAGGTTATGCCAAAATATTTCAAAATTGTTGGACGGGGTATTCTCCTGATCCTTGGAGGTCAAAATCCTCTCACAGGAAAGCATGGCCAACAGGGGCAGCAGGAGAAGGATATATATGGATCCTTTTTTCGTCATGATTTGAGTCGGTAGTATACGGCTAAATATAAAAGGTGATATGCCGACTGGTAATGATTATTGACAGTATAGTTCTGGAAGTCCCACTGGTACCCAGCCCGGATATTAAACCTGGGGGAGTCCCGGAATGAAATATACAGGTTTGAACGGATCCGCTGGTACTCGTGAAGGCTGGTCAGGTTACCTCCGGAAACTACTCCCCAGGCATCCTGCCGGGACCTTCTGATGGAGCCCTCCGGAATAATTGACCCCAGGCTTGGCCTGATGATATAGTTCAGAACGGGTATGGAAAACTCCCAATAAAAATGAATATCTGTTGTCCAGGGTGAGTAATCCATGACAAGAGAGGGTCCGAGATTAAAAGCCAGGCAATGAGAATAGCTATTATTTGGCCAGTTTGTATGTGAGGTAGCGTCATAGCTGGTGAGGATATGAAAGCCCAGGTATATCATCCATTTTTCGGCCTCACTTTTCAGGCGATATGTTCTGATCCAGTCTAAACTCCCCCGGTATAGGTGAGCAGCTGAATTGTTTCTGATATCCGGACTGATCTTGCTCTTTTGATAGATAATCGCAAGCTGGTCATAATACCGGTCATTCTGCTGATTCAAACCAAGCTGTAACATATAACCATTTCCACGATATGGCATGGGGGAGTGAAATTCGTCCATGATCATGTTCGTATTTATACCTGTTCCAATACCAACCATCATCGTATTCTGCTGGGACCATGTATGCAGGGAAAGTATTGAAAAACAGATGGTCAGGAATAATCTCATCGTGTGGTTCCTTATTCCGTCACCTTGGGAAGGGCTATGGCTGCAAGTGGTTTTTTTGTGTCCCAATGCCAGCTTTGCCCCTTTCGGATCCATGGTTCTTCCAGGCTATATTGCCCTGGGAGCTCCAGCATGATTGAATATGTCAGTTTATCAATTCCTTGATTTATGGGGTACCATAGATTGTCCGGAGTTGGCAAAGTACCCCTGTCAGGGCCATTACCGATCATTCCTTTATATGTCATGGAGATATGTATTTGATCACCTGCCATTACGGCATCTTCTATATACAGGACAAGCCTGCCGTAGTCGAACTCATAGTACTTTAACTCCTGCGCTGTAAGAGATATTATTTCTAAAGATTCATTTAACTGGAATATGATACTATCATGGTATTCCTGTCCCGCTACCAAAACCATCTGTACATTGGCTGAAAGGCTGGAAGTAGCAGGGTCATAACTTGCAGTGATGTGATAATGGGTGAATAAATATGGCTGATAAGGATTACATGAGAAAGCGGATAAAAACAGGATTATGTGCAATAACTTTTTCATGCAATATGCTTTCCTGTCAACTCACTGAAACCATGATTTCCACGGGTTCTGCTGCTCCCAGCTCAAGGCTTCTGGATCCGGGCGATGAACCTCCAATGGTGATCTTAAATTCTCCGGGTTCAAGGATGAATTTACCTTCATCATTCACCATTTGAAGCATTTTTTCGTTCACACTGAAGCTTACCTCCTTGCTTTCACCGGATTCCAGGTATACCCGTTTGAATCCTTTCAGGGAACTGATGGGCATATCGACAGAGGCCTCCAGGTCGGTGACATAGAGCTGTACCACTTCCTCTCCAGCCAACACACCCTTATTGCTTATAGTGACCTCTATGTTTATTTCCTCTCCAGCATTCATGTTGAGGATATCAACATCTGTGGCCTCATAGCTGAAACGGGAATAGCTCAATCCGAATCCAAAGGGGTACATTGGATCTTTTGTCATATACCGGTAGGTTCTTCCTGCCATGGAATAATCATCGTATGGGGGCAGGTCATCCAATGATTTCGGAAAGGTAATGGGCAAGCGGCCGGAAGGATTTATATCCCCGAACAGGATATCACCGACTGCATTTCCCCCTTCTTCACCGGGATACCAAATGAAAAGTATGGCATCTACCAGGTCAGCCACCTCGCTTATGTCAATTGGACTTCCTCCATTCAGGACCAGGATGATTGGATTCTCATTGCCATCGCTCAATTTTTTTATCATTTTAACCTGTGATTGAGGTAAACTTATATCTAATCGATCCCCTGCTGTTGGCGAAAGAATGGCTTCTCCCTCTTCCCCTTCCAGCAATGGAGAAATACCATAACATGCTACCGTAACCACTCCTGGTTCCTTGGCACCTCCGGTTGTCCAGTCGATAGGATTTAAGTTATCCCGATCCAGTTCGGTCCCCTTACGGTACTCAATGAAGGTCCCGGCCTGTCTCTTTGCTGCGATACCTTCCAGGATGGTTGACATATTACCGCTCACACCAAAATAATTACCCAGCATTACATCCAGGTTGGCGGCATTTGGACCGGTAACATAAATTTTTTCTGTATTATCAGAGAGGGGGAGTACCCCGTTGTTTTTAAGCATTACGACGCATTTCTGAGCGGCTTCACGGGCAAATGCTTTGTGTTCAGGGCAGTTGACCACATCTGTTGAAATCTTGGTAAATGGTACCATGTCGTACGGATCAAAGAGTCCCAATTTAAAACGGGTACGCAACAGGTAAGCAAGGGATTCATCAATTTCGGCCTCGGTCACCAGTCCCCTGTCAACCGCCTCAATAAGTGACAGATAGGTGTTTCCGCAGTTCAGGTTGACACCCTTCTTTAATGCCATGGCCGCAGCTTCAGCAGGGTCGGCCACCAGTCCATGTCCCTCGTAGAGATCTATCAGGGCTCCGCAGTCAGTCAGTATATGTCCCTCGAATCCCCAACTATCACGGAGGATGTCCAGTAACAGGGTATTGCTTCCACAGCAGGCTTCATCATTGGTGCGGTTGTAGGCACACATGATTGATTCAACACCTGCCTCAACCAGTTCCCTGAATGCATAAAGGTAGGTTTCATGCAGGTCTTTCTGGCTTGAGACAGCATTGAATTCGTGGCGGAGTCCCTCGGGACCGCTATGCACTGCGTAATGTTTTCCACAGGCGCCTGCTTTCAAATATTTCGGATGGTCACCCTGTATCCCTTTCATCAGTGAGACGCCAATCTGGGATGTAAGAAAGGGATCTTCCCCGTAGGTCTCCTGGCCGCGTCCCCACCTGGGGTCACGAAAAATATTAATATTCGGCGTCCAGTAAGTCAGTCCCCCATACCTCCTTGAAAACCCATATTTCTCCATGGCATGGAACATGGCCCTTCCTTCATCCGATATGGCATTACCAATCCGCCCTATCAGGTCTGTATCCCAGGTAGCAGCCAGTCCGATAGCCTGCGGGTACACGGTTGCCCTGCCAAACCTGGCCACACCGTGCAGGCATTCCCCCCACCAGTCGTAGGCAGGTATGCCAAGCCTGTCAACAGCCACACTGCTATTGACCATCTGTGAGACCTTTTCTTCCAGGGTCATTTTTGACAGCAGGTCAGCTATCCGCACATCGGTTGCCTGTCCCGGATCCTTCCAGATCTCATCATAGTCAGTCTTTTCGGTAGTCCCCGAACCATCTCCTCCACAAGCGGGAAGGAGAAATGCAAAAACGATCATGATGTAAAATAGGGAGGGTAAACGTTTCATTTGTGTACTGGTTTGGTTAGGATCCTTAAAGTAAATAAAATTCCTTATTGAGCGCAACCTGATTTTAGCCTGTCCAGCCGGCTTATTCTGGTTTATTGTGGCGGTATTTGATCACCCTGACTTCTTCAAGGGTGATTAATCCTTCTTTGACATGTTTGTCGAGGTAAGGCATGAGGAGGTTTATCCTTTCTTTTTTATCAATGATTTCAATAACCATGGGGAGGTCTTCTGAGAGCCTCAGTACCTTGGTCGTATGGATCCTGCTGCTGGCACCAAATCCCATTACTCCTTTCAATACTGTGGCACCGGCCATGTTCAGCCTGCGTGCCTCATTAAGAATGGACTCATATAAGGGATGCCCTTCGCATCGGTCGGATTCACCAATGAATATCCTGAGCAGCAGGCCTTTTTCCGGCAGTTTCATATGCTATGGTTTTAGTCTATTGTATTGATGAGTAATCTTGTAAGAAAAAATCCCCCGAAAACCAAAAGTACCCCCAGGATATTGTTGGCCAGGATATTGAACAGGGCTATTTTTATTTCATTGTCCCGGATCAGGTTCATGGTTTCCAGTGAGAAACTTGAGAATGTCGTAAAACCACCGAAGAATCCAACCAGGACGAAGAGCCGGATGTAGCTGGGGACAGATGATTGTTCCCAGAGAGCCCAGGCAATCCCTATCAGCAGGGATCCTACAGAATTAACAAGCAATGTACCTACCGGGAAAAGGCTGCCCGTCATCCTGTGCGCCAATCCGGATGCAAGATACCGTGCCAGGGTCCCAAGGGCACCGCCGGTCATTAAGAATAAGAGCTTGACCATACCTTCTGAAAAAATGATAGACAAATGTAAGGAGTTCAGGTGAATTATTGACAATGTATTAACAATGCTGGCTTAAGCTGCCGGCTATACATATCTTTATCAAAAATATCCAGCATGAAGAACATACCCGTTGTCAATGTCACAGAAAACTCACTTGCTGAGGCCTATGAAGCCGCACTCGTAGGTTTATATAAGGAGGGAACCCGGTTCAAAACCCAATATGACAAACCGGATGATCCCCTGAGTTTGGATTGCACCATGAACATCACTGTCCTGGATCCGGAAAGTGACCCGATGATCCACCAGGCCTTTCCCGGGGGTATTGACGACCTGAAAGAGTACGTTTTTGAACTGAAAGGATTCAAGGACCACTGGGTAAAAAATATGAATGATCCCGGGGATACCCGCTGGGAATATACCTATCATGGGAGACTGCAGAAGTATGGCTCATGGAAGGAATTGGTCGGAGAAGGGGATCAACAGGAGCGAAAGGATGTAGGTTATGAGGTCGACCAGGTTGAATATGTTATACAGAAGCTTGTGGATCAGCCATTTACACGGCAGGCCCAGATGATCACCTGGATGCCTAACCATGACCTGCAGGTATATGATCCTCCCTGCCTTCAATCTTTATGGTACAGGATCCTTGAGGATGAGGATGGCACACAGTGGTTGAACTGCAATATCCGCTTCAGGAGCAATGATGCCTGGGGTGCCAATTTCATGAATATGTTCGGCTTTATACGTTTCAACAGGGAGGTGATTGCTGATGAAATAGCCCGAAGGAGCGGGAAAACTGTCCAGCTGGGCAGAATGAACTGGCAGGCTGATTCATACCATATTTATGGCAGGGATATTCAGCAGGCCAAGGAAATGCTGTTTGACCGACTGGACTCCATGAGCCTGGAAGAAAGAACCTACAATTTCCATGATGAATTTATCCAGGAAATGTATAATGGTGCAGATGAAATGATCAGGATGAAGATCAGGCAGTATGATAAAGAACATGCCTGAATTATAGTTTCGTAATAAATTTTCGGACCATTGAGCTGACCTCTTTCAGATCATTATACTCGTAACAATCAAGATCATTGCTGCCGGAAATCATGGCTGAAAGATGGCCGGTGGTATCTTTGCGATACAGACATAAGACCGGCTTTTCAAGATGAATGGCCCTGCCAATCTCGTATCCCACCCCAAGGCTTGGCACAGAGACTTCCGCAATGAGTAGATCCGACTTCCTGAGCCAATCCATGTCCCTGTCATGAATTTCCTTGTCGGACAGGCTTACCTCATCCTGCTTGATGTTACCGGGATTTCCAATATGTTCGGTAAAGACCCGGCCAAAGTCCCCCAGTAATTGAATGATCTGAGAATATCCGTCAGAGAATTCCCTGCCTCCCCTGATGGATCCGGCAAAATATATTTTAAGCTCAGGCATTTGCATGGAATAAAAGTAGCAAAATCCCATCTGTTCAACAATGAAATCCTTGTATTTCATGTTGCCTCTCATCGAAATTATTCGTAATATTATTAGGTAAACCCCTAATAACCTAAGAAATGACATCAAAAGACCGTCGACAATTTATCAAGCAGGGATTGCTGGGTTTAACTGGCGCCGGACTGGCAGCCCATACCCTGAGAACCATAAGTCCTGATTCAGGAGCCATTCCTGGCAAAAACACAGATAAGGATGCTGCCAGAATCTTGTACAGGACCCTGGGTAAAACAGGCATCAGGCTACCTGTAGTTAGCATGGGAACAGGCGATACGGATAATCCGAATCTTGTAAAGGCCGGCATGGACGGAGGGATCATGCTATATGCTACATCCAGGTATTACGGGAATGGGAGAAATGAAGAAATGATGGGAAAGGTGATTAAGGACAAGGCAAGGGAATCATACCTTATCGCAACCAGTGTGATGCCCTCTGGCGTTGATCATCAGAACGGACTTTTTACAGCCGAATCAGATCCGGTGAAATTCAAGTCCGAAATGGAGGAAAGCCTTAAATTCCTGGGACTCGACCAGGTGGATATCTTTTTACTTCCATTTGCCGCAAGGAGAGAGTCTGTTTTTTATGAGCCCTTGCTTCGGGTAATGGAGGATGTCAAGAAAGAAGGAAAGGCAAAGTTTATTGGGATAGCTACTCATAGTTATGAAGCCGATGCCATCAAGGCCGCAACAGATACGGGAATTTATGACCTCGTCATGACTGCCTATAATTTTAAACATCCTCATCTTGATGCCATAGACAATGCCCTTGAATATGCCGTGGGGAAGGGATTGGGAACCATTGCCATGAAAACCATGGCCGGGGTTTACTGGGATGAGGAGAGAACCAAACCCATCAATGCCAAAGCTGCCCTCAAGTGGGTTATACGGAATGAAAACATCCATACGACCGTACCGGGATTCACTACCTTTGATCAGCTGCAGACAAACCTCTCCATAATGGCTGATCCAGCTCTTTCTGAAGAGGAAGAGCAGAACCTGGTCCCCCCGGAAGACAGCCCTGTTTCCGGCTTAAATTGCAGCCAATGCCGCATCTGTTCAGGCCAATGCCCGGAATCTGTCGACATACCCACCCTGATGAGAAGCTATATGTATGCCTATGCTTATCGCAACCTTACCCATGCCAGGCAAACCCTGGCTCATGGATGCGATGGAAGGTTGCCTTGCCTGGATTGTGAAATATGCAGTGTTAAATGTGCCGGTGGACTGGATATCAGGGAAAGGCTTCTGGATATCAGGCGCCTCGGGGATGTGCCTCAAGATTTTCTTACCTGACCTCGATGATCCCAACATCAATGGACTGCTTTTTTAGCCGGCTGCGGTTATCCACCGGGGGGGCTTTGGCGTAGCTGTGGACAGCAATTTCATTCTGGCCGGTTTTCAGAAGTTGTTGAAGGTCGGTATTGAAATCGATCATCTCATGCATGTTCTCCGTTGGTCTGAATACCCCCAGTTTTCTACCATTCACATATACTGTTGAGACTGCGTTATAGGAAAGGATATTCAGGTAAAGCTTTCCGGATGGCAGATCTTCCATCTCAAAAGTCCGCCTGAGCCAAATGCCAGTTGTATCCCATGGACTCCTATCAGTGAAATTCCGGTGCCTTCCCCTGTGGCCAAATCCTGTAAGACCGGTTTGCCAGGAGGTGTCGGTGAAATTTTCTGCATGCCATCCCGGACCGGGCGGATCCAGGGTATACTTCCACACTATGCTGTCATCCTGTTCTCCTGAGGGCAGTAAAAAACGGAATATTTCGGTCTGGTTATAGAGCATATCTGCCAGTTTTGAGGCACGTATGGTATCCAGTTTTACGATCCTACGGTCATAGGTCATCAAGCCGTTTACTTCTACTTCCACATCCGAAGTCTGGGTGTAGATAGCTGCAGCCAGGCCTTTTGAGACGAAGGGGGCAAGCCTGTAGATGAGTTGTTCATAGGTATCATTGAGATCAGCCAGGGATTCGGTTTCCTGGTAACCCCAGTTGTTGGTATCCTGCCATAAATGCCCCTCAGCCGCATATTTGAGTCCCCCGAACTCCCCCAACACCACGGCCCGGTCTTCTTCCAGGGGAGGGATACCGGGACCCGGATAATGATGGATATCAAGCATTTCTCCATCCCCGAAATCTGTCCACCCACTCGGACCATCAACCAGGCGTGTGGGATCGAGTTCTTTGGTCCAGTCCATGATCTCCCTGGTTTTGAACTGACCCCATCCCTCGTTGAAAGGAACCCATGCTATGATGGAAGGGAAGTGATGGAAGGCATCGATGATGGCTTTCCATTCCCTGCGAAATATCTCCTCTTGAATAGCGGGACGTTCCACATCCCCGGTAGCATTGGGGGCCAGTCCACCGGCACAGCGCGGCATATCCTGCCAGACCAGGAGTCCCAGTTTATCACACCAGTAATACCACCTGGCAGGCTCCACCTTGGTGTGTTTCCGGGCAGTGTTGAATCCCAGGGACCTGGTCACTTCAATATCATATTTAAGGGCTTCATCTGCGGGGGCTGTATACAGTCCATCCGGCCACCAGCCCTGGTCAAGGGGACCAAAATTGAAAAGCACTTCGTCGTTTAGAAAGATCCGGTTTATCCCGTTAGTATCTTTCCGGATCTCCACCTTTCTCATGCCAAAATAGCTGGCAACCTCATCCACCGTATCCTCCTTCTCCAGGAGTTGGACTTTGAGGTCATACAGGTGGGGCATGTCGGGGGACCAAAAACGGGGATTTGGTATGTTCAATCTGAGTACTGAGTCCATATGCCCTTCCTGTATTACCAGGCAAGAATCCTGGTCCCACACCGAGACATTAATCCGATGATGTTTGTCCCGGTTTGTAAGCCCAACACTTATCAGTGCTGAGGACTTGTCTATATCCGGGATCACCCTTACATGCTCAATATGGGATGCAGGTACAATTTCCAGCCAGACGGTTTGCCATATTCCCGATACAGGTGTATACCAGATACCCCTTGGATCCAGGAGTTGCTTGCCCCTTGGCTGCAGGCCTTCATTTGTCGGGTCCCAAACCCTGAGTGTAATCTGGGCATCTTTCTTATTCAAGGCCTCTGTTATATCAAAGTAAAAGGGATCGTAGCCACCGGCATGCTCTCCAATCTTCTGGCCATTGATCCAGAGGCTTGTATGCCAGTCAACAGCTCCAAAATGCAGCAAAACCCTTTGCCCGTTCGAGGGTTTTTCAAGCAAGATGTTCTTCCTGTACCACATGGCATCCTTGCTGGTAACCTTCCTGGTGACCCCGCTGAGGGTTGATTCCACACAGAAGGGTACAAGTATCCTCTCATCAAAGTGTCGGGGTACTTCACTGGCTGAGTCGGTCATGGTAAAATCCCATGTCCCGTTCAGGTTTATCCATTGGTCACGGACCATCTGGGGACGTGGATACTCGGGGAGTACGCTGTTTGTGTCCAGTTTTTCACCCCAGGTGGTAAGTATGGGAGCTGTTTTTGGTTCCCATTGTGCATATGAAGGAAGGGAAGCAAAGAGGGCCAAAAGAAGCAGCATGTAGGTTCTGGTCATTTCAATAAAATTTGCAGCCAAATGCTTGGCCAAATATACCTGTAAAAATCAAAACAACAGGCATTTTTAGTATATTGAAGTCCCACAATGGCCACAGGCAAACTCACATATAAATACATACTTGCATATGCAGCAGGCATGGCCGGATGGTCTATCCTGATCAACATTGTCTCGGTCATGCTTATTTATATTTACCTTCCTCCGAATAATGCGGGACTGAACACCCTGATTCCGCCCGTTGTATACTTTGGCTTCTTTTCCATTCTTGCCCTGATCGCTGCTGGTGGAAGGTTGTTCGATGCCATTTCTGATCCGCTCATCGCCTGGTTGAGTGACCGTTCTGAAAACAAAAAGGGAAGGAGGGTCCCATTTATGCGAATTGCGTGGATCCCGGCAGTTTTATTTTGTATGGCGGTTTTTCTGCCTTTAAGATTATCCGAAAGCCATCAGAATGTTGCATGGTTGATGGTCACACTGACCTTATTTTATCTTTTCCTGACTATTTATTTCATTCCTTACAATGCACTCATGCCAGAACTGGCTCCCTCGGGCAGGGAAAAGGTAACATTATCAACCTGGCTATCCCTGGCTTATGTGAGTGGAATGGTCATAGCCGCACAGACACCTCTGTTGGCTTCCTGGCTGGAAGATCTCTTAGACTTCAATGAACGTTTACGTTCTTTCCAGATAGCCATCGGGATCATATGTGGGGTGGCAGCCGTATTGCTATACCTACCTGTTACCAGCATCAATGAGCAGTCCTGTTGTGAGGGAAAACCGGCACAGGTTTCTTTTCGGGTATCTTTGGGACAAACACTCAGGAACAAGAATTTCAGGCTTTTCCTGTTCGCGGATTTTTCCTATTTCCTAGCGATTGCCATTATTGCCAGCGGAATGTTGTATTACCTGAGGGTATTACTGGACCTGGAAGAGGCCATGGGTAGTAAGGTACTTGGACTGATGATCATTGTTTCACTGGTTTTCTATCCCCTGGTGTTGTGGGTGTCAAAATTTGTCCAGAAGAAGATCCTTGTATCATCGGCTTTGATATTCCTGGGGATAGTATTCCTGGGCATTTTCTATCTTGGTAAACTGCCCCTTCCTCCAAAAACCCAGATCTACCTTTTTGCCCTGCTGGCTTCTCTCCCGGTGGCTGTTCTCGGTATTTTGCCATATGCAGTTATTGCTGAGGTAGCACAGCTTGACAGCCTGAAAACAGGACTGGCCAAGGAAGGTATGTATTTCGCAGTCAGGAATTTTTTCTACAAGCTTGGCATGACTGTCGGGATCATGTTATTTACCATACTTACTGTCTGGGGAAAGGATCCGGGTGATGATTTAGGGATCAGGTTGAATGGTTTTATTGGTTTTGTTTTTTGTGTACTGGCGGGACTGACATTTTTACTCTTCAAAGAGAAAAAAATCCAGCGGGAGATCAAGGAACTGATGGAGAAGTTACCGGAGGAGCTGCCGGAGGGGAAAAATACAGCATAGTAGTGAAACCCTAATTGAAATACGACTAATGAAAATTGGAATTCTAACAGCCGGGGGTGATTGTACCGGATAAACATCCGCTGATCCTGCAGGCCAGGAATATGGGGACCTGTTTCGGAGATAAGTTATGCAAAAGTTTGCATTAATCATCCATGT
>CAZXOJ010000088.1:0-14413 GCA_964642325.1 uncultured Bacteroides sp.
CTTTCTTAATGGTGTTAACAGGAGGTCAAGTTGCCTACAAACGTCCTGACGGTGTGTTGGTAGTACCCATTAGTTGTTTGAAAGATTAAGAAACCAAAAACTAACAGAAACAAAAAAGAAGCAGATAAAAAATCTGCTTCTTCCGGTTCTGTACCCGGAGCCGGGATCGAACCGGCATGGGCAAAGCCCACTGGTTTTTGAGACCAGCGCGTCTACCAATTCCGCCATCCGGGCATGAAATTTTCGGTGTGGGTGTGCATTGTGAGTGTATATCTTGAGTGTGGGGTGCGAAGATAATAGATTTGGGAGTGTGGTGCAAATAATATACAAACTAGGAACTGCTTTTTAACATCCCGAAATTTTCTTCCCGGCCTTAAGTAATTCAATAATTTTACGGATCTGTAGAATCAAAATCACTATACAATGGAATTATCAAAACATGATGTTAAAGGAGTGCTGGACAGGTTTGGTATAAAAGAGATCAATTCCGGGGCCACAACCGGGACAAGGTGGATAGAAACCAGCGGAAGCGTAACACGATCCGTTTCACCGATTGATGGCAATACCATCGCCGAGGTTACCAATGCGAGTGCTGATGAATATGAACAGGTCATTCAGATTGCGGCAGAGGCCTTCGAGGTATGGAAAACCTGGCCAGCACCTCGCAGGGGAGAGGTAGTGAGGCAAATCGGGCTGGCCCTCAGGGATGCAAAGGAGGACCTAGGTTTTCTGGTTTCCCTGGAGATGGGTAAAATATACCAGGAAGGCCTCGGGGAGGTGCAGGAAATGATTGATATCTGTGATTTTGCAGTTGGACAGGCGAGGCAGCTGTATGGATTCACCATGCAGTCAGAAAGACCGCAACACCGGATGTATGACCAGTATCATCCTTTGGGTATAGTGGGAGTGGTTTCAGCTTTCAACTTCCCGGTAGCTGTCTGGGCATGGAACACTATGATAGCTGCGGTTGCTGGTGATACTGTGGTTTGGAAGCCCAGCTCAAAAACACCCCTTACAGCCATTGCAACCCAAAATATCATTCATAAGGTACTAAAGGAGAATGGAGTTCCGGAGGGTGTTTTTAACCTGGTGGTGGCCAGGTCCTCTGTCATGGGAGACAACTTTGCTGCAGACCCAAGGATCCCACTGTTTTCTGTTACCGGTTCGACAGCAGTTGGCAAAAGGATCTCGGCCATTTGTGGGAAACGCCTAGGCAGGACCATCATGGAATTGGGGGGTAATAATGCCATTATAATTTCTAATCACGCCGACCTTGATATAGCGATCCCGGCGATCGTGTTCGGTGCTGTAGGGACAACCGGTCAAAGATGTACTTCAACACGCAGGTTGATCATCCATGAGGATGTATATGAGAATGTACGTGACAGATTGATCAGGGCTTACGAACAGGTAGCACAAAAGATTGGAAACCCACTTGATGAGGGGACTCTTGTTGGCCCCATGGTTGATCCAGGAGCCGCCCTTCTCTTTACGGAAGCATTGGAGAAGGTTAAGGATGAAGGTGGCAGGATATTGTTTGGGGGTGAGATCCTGAAAGGAAAAGAGTTCATTTCTGACACTTATGTTGTTCCAGCCCTTGCAGAGGCGGAAAATCACTGGAATATTGTTCAGGAGGAAACCTTTGCCCCTTTATTGTACCTGATTAAGTATAAGAATATTGGGGAAGCAATTGCGTTGAATAACGGGGTACCCCAGGGACTATCATCCTCAATATTTACCCTCAATATGAGAGAAGCAGAACTTTTCCTTTCTGCAGTTGGATCCGACTGTGGGATTGCCAATGTGAATATTGGTACCTCCGGGGCAGAGATCGGAGGCGCATTCGGTGGTGAAAAGGATACTGGTGGAGGCCGTGAGTCGGGATCTGATGCCTGGAAGGCTTACATGAGGCGGCAAACAAATACGATAAATTATTCAATGGAATTACCACTGGCACAGGGCATCAAATTTAATCTGGATTAGTCGATTGGTCAGCAGGACGGATACCAGGCTGTGTTTCTGATGTTCAGATGACCTTCGAAAGGACCTTTGGCTTCACAAGGGTTTTGACCGTATCAATGATGCCCAAAACATCATATCCGCACTCCTTGTAGAGTTCCTCTTGCGTTCCATGGTCTACAAAACGGTCCGGTACGCCCAGGCGTTTGACCTGGGATGTATAACCATGATCACACATGAATTCAAGAATGGCGCTGCCAAAACCTCCGCTGATGACACCATCTTCAACTGTAATTACTTGCTTAAATTGCTTGAATACTTTGTGAAGCAAGTCTTCATCCAGCGGTTTAACAAACCTCATGTCATAATGTGCTGCGCTGATATGTTCCTTTTCCAGGTTATCGATGGCTTCAACAACAAGGTTCCCTATATGTCCGATGGAAAGTATGGCTATGTCTGTACCTTTACGAATAATCTTTCCTTTCCCAACAGGTATTTCCCTAAAAGGTTTTTTCCAATCGAGTTGTACACCCCTTCCCCTGGGATAACGGATGGAGAACGGCCCATGGTTCCTATGCTGGGCAGTATACATCAGGTTTCGTAAATCTGCCTCATTCATGGGGGCTGAAACGATCATGTTGGGGACTGCCCGCATGAATGCCATGTCAAAGACCCCATGATGGGTAGCACCATCATCACCAACCAGTCCCCCGCGATCAAGGCAAAAAATAACCGGCAGCTTCTGGATAGCGACATCATGGATAACCTGGTCATAAGACCTTTGCATAAAGGAGGAATAGATATTACAGAAAGGAACCATACCTTCGATAGCAAGTCCGGCTGAAAAGGTTACCGCATGCTGTTCAGCAATGCCAACGTCATAGGTCCGTTCCGGAATCTCTTCCATCATGATTTTCAGGGATGAGCCTGTGGGCATGGCCGGTGTGATCCCGATGATCCTCTCATTTTTCCGGGCAAGTTCAAGCAGGGTATGGCCGAACACATCCTGATAACGAGGTGGTCGGTTAGTATTCTGAGAAACCAGGAATTGCCCGGTCTTTTTATCGAACTTGCCGGGTGAATGAAAAGCGGTCTGATTCTGTTCCGCCTGAGGAAATCCTTTACCCTTCTGGGTTTTTACGTGGAGTAGCTTGGGACCCTGAATGTGCTTCATATCTTTCAGGATACCAGTCAGGTGGAGGATATCATGTCCGTCTACGGGTCCAAAATACCTGAAATTCAAAGACTCAAATAAATTGCTCTGCTTAAGTAACATGGATTTTACCCCATGCTCAATCCGTTGAGCATATCGCTGCGCATTTGGTCCTAATTTACTGAGAGCCCCCAGAATATCCCAGATATCCTTCCGGAAGCGATTATAAGTCTTGGAAGTGGTGATATCGATCAGGTATTCCTTGATGGCCCCCACATTCGGATCTATGGCAATGTTGTTGTCGTTCAATATGACCAGGAGGTTGGAATTCTCACTTCCGGCATTATTCAATCCCTCTAAAGCCAATCCACCTGTAAGGGATCCATCCCCGATAACAGCAACGACCTGCCTGTCCTCATGTTTCAGATGCTGGGAAGCAAGTGCAATACCCAGTGCAGCGGATATTGAAGTAGAGGCATGGCCGACACCAAAGGCATCATACCGACTCTCGGTCGGTCTTGGGAACCCGCTGATACCCTTGTATTTACGATTTGTATGAAAGACACTCTTACGACCTGTAAGGATCTTGTGTCCATAAGCCTGGTGACCTACATCCCAGATGATCCTGTCCTCTGGTGTGTTGAAAACATGGTGTAGGGCAACAGTAAGTTCAACCACGCCCAAGCTGGCGCCAAAATGACCAGGGTTGGAAGAAACAATATCAATGATAAACTCCCTGAGTTCCCTGGATAATTGTATTAGATCATCAGGACCTAGTTCTTTCAGGTCTGCCGGTGAATTGATACTGTCTAGTATGGAAAACTCTTTGTCTGACAAAGCACAATGATTGGAGTACAAAGATACATTTTAATCACTAAAGGCTCATATCTTAAGGGCTAAAACCTTGTTGAGGAATGAACCCAAGATTACATCCACTCGAACCAAAACATGCATAGTGTTTCATTGTCTATAGTTAATAACTTATGTAAAAGCCCATTTAGTCTGAGGCAATTAATATTTATATTGGCAGGTTAAGGGTATAATCGTTTGAAATCAATGCAAGAAAAAAAGCTTTTTATTATTGTTGGCCTCATTTTTTTGATTTTTGCCTCCTCCTGTGTGACGACAAAAAATTTCAAAGAAATGGAGGACCAAAAAAATCAGTTAAATGGTGAACGAAATGAACTATTTGCTGAGAATGAACAACTGACGGTCGATAATGCTGAGATGCAGGCCAAAATCGAATCCATGGAATCAGATATGGAGGAGATTGAGGCCTGGAAAGCAGAAACCCAGGAGGATTACGACAAGTTGAAAACCAGTTATGACGAGCTGGACAGGAGGTACGGTGACCTGAAGGAATCCCAGGATGCCCTCTTAAAGGGGCATACACGTGAAACCAAACGACTGCTGACACAGTTGCAGAAAACACAGGAAGATTTGCTGGTAAAAGAGGACCTGCTCAGAGAATTGGAAGAAAATGCCACCCAGAAAATGTATGATGCTGAAAGACTCAGGGCTCAGTTAGAAGAACGAAATCAGCGGCTGGTGGAACTGGAGCAGATACTGAATGCCAAGGAGGCCCAGATGAATTCACTCAGGGATGCTATTTCGGCTGCATTGTATGGTTTTGAAAAAGAGGGCTTATCTGTTTATACCAAAGATGGTATGGTGTATGTCTCCATGGACGAAAAACTACTGTTTCAAACAGGCAGTATCCAGGTTGATCCCAGGGGTGTGCAGGCCCTGAAATCACTTGCGGGGGTCCTGGAAGTCAACCCGGATATCAAGATCACAGTAGAAGGGCATACAGACGATGTGCCTGTAAGGACGAATGCTTCTTTTGCAGACAACTGGGACCTCAGCGTAAAACGTGCTACATCTATTGTAAGGATACTGCTGGATAATTCTTCCATCGATCCTATAAGACTTGTGGCATCGGGCCGTGGGGAGTTTTTACCGGTTGATCCTACGGGAACATCTACAGCCCGGCAAAAGAACAGGCGGACTGAAATAATCCTCACTCCCCGCCTGGACGAGCTGTACCAGCTCCTGGATTAACGGTATGAACTAATGATGTTTTCTGATTTTCTGAATCGGATCTGCTCTTTGTCTATACGAAAGGTCCTGAACATAGTACTGGTCCAGTTATCCTATTTCCTGTCCACGCTATTGAAAAAGCCCCTGGTATGGGGGAAACCTTTTTTTATCAGCCTGGAGCCGTCAGCTATATGTAACCTGGCATGTCCGCAATGTCCTACTGGAACAGGTGATGTTAAGCGGAGTAAAAATTTTCTGGATCTAAACACCTTCAAAAGCATCGTGGATGAAACAGCCAAGACAACGGCTATCCTCAGCATGTATCATCAGGGAGAGCCACTCATGCATAAGTCATTCTCAGATATGGTTAAATATGCAAGGAACCAGAAGATTTATACCCTGACATCGACAAATGGACAGTTACTTACGGAGGAAGTTTGTGGCAGCCTTGTTGAGGCCGGATTGGATAGAATCATTATTTCACTTGATGGAACTGACCAGGAATCATACGATAAATATCGTGTCGGTGGAGATTTCGAGAAGGTTGTATCTGGCATCGGGTTACTATGTGAGGCAAGGCGGTCACTTAGGAAACCTTATATTATCATCCAGTTCCTCGTTTTCAAACATAACGAGGACCAGGTAGCGGAAATAAGAAAACTTGGCAAAAGGCTGGGTGCTGACCGGGTTGTGATTAAATCAGCCCAGATCGAATATCCTGAATCAATAAATGAATGGATGCCAGTTCACAGGAAGTACAAGAGATATTGGAGAAATAGCAAGGGGGATTGGATTCGGGGAGGAAAGCTGAAAAACCGCTGTCGGCGCCTGTGGAACACAACTGTTATTACTACTGACGGAATGCTAGTACCTTGCTGCTTTGATAAACTGGCGAATTATCCAATGGGTAACATTGGAAGTGGATCTATCTACCAGATCTGGAAAAGCAAGGAATACAATGATTTCAGGCGCAGGGTACTGGGCAATCGAAAAGGAATTGGGATGTGTACAAATTGCACCGAGGGGATAGGCAGGATATATCGATGAGACCGGGGATATCAGACCGTCATGATGTCTTTTTCCTTTGCTTCAATGATCTTATCCACCTTCTCTATATATTCATCAGTGAGCTTCTGAACTTCAGCCTCCCCGTTTTTTTCTTCGTCTTCCGGCAATCCGTCTTTCTGCAGTTGTTTTAATTCATCATTGGATTCCCTGCGCACATTACGGACTCCCACTTTGGTATCTTCCCCTTCATGCTTTACCTGCTTGACCAGGTCTTTCCTTCTTTCTTCTGTCAGGGGCGGGATATTTAAGCGGATAATTTCCCCGTTGTTTTCGGGTGTGATGCCTATATTGGCTTGCATGATCGCCCTTTCAATCGGGGCAATCATATTTTTCTCCCAGGGTTGAATAGATACGGTTTTCACATCAGGTGTCCCAATATTTGAGACCTGGGAAAGCGGTGTCATTACTCCGTAATATTCTACCATGATGCCATCCACTATTCTTGGAGTGGCTTTACCGGCACGAATTTTACCGAGTTCACTTTCCAGGTGCTGAATGGATTTATCCATTTTTGCACTTGTATCATCAAGAACCATCTGTGCCAATTCATCCATGGCTGTTGATTTTAATGTTTTTCAGAGCTATAAATATATTCAAATTTTAACTAATGTACCAAGCTTTTCCCCCTGAATAATTCGCTTCAAATTACCTATCTCATTCATATTAAACACGATAATGGGTATTTGATTCTCCCTGCACATGGTAAATGCGGTCTGATCCATAACCTTCAGGTCTTTACGGATAACCTCTTCAAAACTTATTTCATCATACCTGGTAGCTGCAGGGTCCTTCTCTGGATCAGCAGTATAAACTCCATCAACCCGGGTCCCTTTCAACAACGCATCTGCTTCCATTTCCACGGCACGTAAGGAAGCAGCAGTATCGGTTGTAAAATATGGGTTGCCTGTGCCAAAAGTAAAAATTGCAATAGATCCTTTGCCAAGGGCTTCCAGTACCTGGGGTTTACTGAACCTGATGCCAACCGGTTCCATTTCTATGGCCGTAAACAGCATTGCATTGGCACCTATGCTTTCAAGGCCGGATTGGATAGCCAATCCATTGATTACTGTTGCAAGCATTCCCATGTAATCTCCCTTCACCCTGTCAAAACCTTCCTGCGTACCTGACAGGCCCCTGAAAATATTTCCACCTCCGATAACAATGCCAACCTCCACACCCATGTTGGTAATCTCCTTGATCTGTTCAACATACTCTTTTAATCTTAGTGGATCAATCCCATGACCGGCCTCTCCGGCCAGTGATTCCCCGCTAAGTTTCAATAGTATTCGCTTGTACTTTGGCATAGCATGAAATTAAGAAATCTAAAGATAAGTATTTTACGATATTTTCTCAGGATTGTTCAAAATGTGAGATTTGAGAATGAAACAATTTGCAGTAGCCGGATTCCTGCTATCATTTTTTATTTATCGTAGAATAGGGGGTATTAAATAAGAAGCCTTATTTTGTGATTACTGGCACAAAATTCAGCTTCGATTTAATACCCCCTATTCAAATAAAAAAACCGCATCAAATTTCATGATGCGGCTCCTTCATATTTTTTTACCTCCAGGTAAACTAATTCTTTAAACCAAACCTGATAAATCCGGTGACTGTCAGTTCTTTGTCGATCTCCTGCAAGTATTGTTTTACTGATTTTTTGTTCTGCTTGACAAAATCCTGGTTCAGCAGGGTATTCTCCTTGAAGAACTTGTTCAGTTTACCCATTGCAATCTTTTCAAGGATTGCTTCAGGCTTTCCTTCTTTTCTGGCCTGCTCCTTACCAATTTCAACTTCCTTGTCCTGGATATCCTGAGGAACATCATCCTTATCAAGTGCTACCGGGCTCATGGCAGCCACCTGCATTGCAACATCTTTACCTACCTGCTCGTTAGAAACCGTCTGGTTCAGCCCAATTATAGTGGCCAGTTTATTTCCGGGATGGATATAAGCAGTTACCTGGGTAGCATCTATTTTGTTATAGAAACTGAGTTCGAGTTTTTCACCTATGATACCAATCTGTTCTGTTACTGCATCGGAAACTGTTTTTCCACTAAGGGAAAGTGAATTAAGTTCCTCTAGATTCGCTGGTTGATTTTCAAGAGCCAGATCAAGGATACTTTCAGCAAACTTTATAAAATCATCGTTTTTCGCTACAAAATCTGTTTCACAATTCAATACGATAATAAATCCTTTTGTACCATCTCCTGTTGCTTTGGCAAGTACCACACCTTCAGTGGCCTCTCTATCTGCACGTTTGTTGGCGACAGCCTGTCCTTTTTTGCGGATGATCTCGGTGGCTTTGTCAAAATCCCCATCAGCTTCCTGAAGGGCTTTTTTACAATCCATCATTCCCGCACCGGTCATTTTTCTGAGTTTTGCAACATCAGCAGCTTTAATCTCAGCCATATTCTTTGATATTTTTTAAATTATTAATAGCCTGGTTAATTATCCCTTGTCTCCAGCTGGTTTTGGATTTGCTTATTTAGCAGCTTCATCCTTATCCTTGGTGATTTTCTGCAGCTCCTCCACATCTGATGCCGCTGATTCTTCTTTACTGGCTTTTTCCATTTCAGCCTTCATGGCAGCTTCTTTCTCTGCTTGTTCCTTGTTGGCAGCTTCTTTTTCTCTTTCCATTTTACGTTCGTTCAGTCCTTCCTCGATAGACTCACAAATCAAATTTACGATAAGAGAAATGGATTTAGCAGCATCATCATTTGAAGGGATCGGGAATTCTACCTGGTTTGGATCTGAATTGGTATCAACCATTGCAAAAACCGGAATATTCAACCTTGTTGCCTCCCTAACGGCTATGTATTCTTTGGAGATATCTACAATAAACAGGGCTGCGGGCAGTCGGGTAAGATCAGCTATACTTCCAAGGTTCTTTTCAAGCTTGGCACGTTGCCTGGTGATCTGAAGCTTTTCTCTTTTGGAAAGGGTGGCAAAAGTTCCATCTGTTGCCATGTTGTCAATGGCAGACATCTTTTTAACCGCTTTGCGAATGGTCGGAAAGTTGGTCAGCATGCCCCCTGGCCAGCGTTCTGTCACGTATGGCATGTTTATTTTATTTACCCGCTCGGCTACAATATCTTTTGCCTGCTTTTTTGTTGCAACGAAAAGGATCTTCCGGCCTGATTTGGCAATTTGCTTGAGCGCTGCTGAAGCATCTTCCAGCTTATCAGCTGTTTTTTGCAGGTCAATAATATGTATCCCGTTCCGCTCCATAAAAATATAGGGAGCTATATTGGGATTCCACTTCCTTTTAAGGTGTCCGAAATGTACACCTGCATCTAATAATTCCTGAAAACTAGTCTTTGACATTTTGTATGGATTAATTGTTTACATTCATTTTGTCAACCGATGAGTAGTCCCACGTTCCAGGAATCTCACCAGTTTAGATACTAAACAAAGCAATAGGCTAGCGCTTGGAGAATTGGAATCTCTTGCGGGCCTTCGGCTGACCTGGTTTCTTCCTTTCCACTTCACGTGGATCCCTTGTCAGCAATCCGTTGGATTTTAAAATCGGTTTCATTTCTGGATCGATCTTGATCAGGGCCCTGGCAATTGCCAGTCTGAGGGCTTCAGCCTGCCCTTTGAAACCACCACCGTCAAGGTTTACCTTGATATCATATTTGCCTTCAACTTCGGTAATTTTGATGGGTTGTTCAACAACGTATTGTAATCTTTCCTCTGGAAAGTATTCTTTGTAATCTTTGTGATTAATCGTGATTTGTCCTTTCCCCTCGTTCACATAAATGCGTGCAACAGCGGCTTTCCGTCTTCCTACTGTATTGATGGACTCCATATTACTTATTTAATATCGTTTAAATTAATTTCTTTTGGCTGCTGTGCTTCATGTGTATGATTAGGACCTACAAATACATGAAGGTTCCTGAAAAGTTCACTTCCAAGCCTGCTTTTCGGCAACATGCCTTTCACGGCTTTTTCAACTACTGAGCCAGGCTTCTTTGCTAGCATTTTTTCAGGAGTATCAATCACCTGGCCACCGGGGTAACCGGTATGCCTGAAATACTTTTTATCGGTCATTTTCTTGCCGGTAAGCTTAACCTTCTCAGCATTTATGATAATAACATTGTCCCCGCAATCAACATGTGGCGTGAAACTTGGCTTATTTTTACCCCTTAGGATCTTGGCTACTTTTGAAGCCATTCTTCCGAGTACTTCCCCTTCTGCATTGACGAGTACCCATTCCTTCTTCACCGTTTCCTTATTAGCCGATTTTGTTTTATAGCTCAGCGTGTCCACTTTATTTGATTTATTAGTCTGTTAATGAATACACAACCCTGAAATTGTGGTTCGCAAAAATACAAATCTTTTCGTTAATACAATAATATTACAGTCAATTTATTTTGCCAATTCTTAAGAGACTTTATCTCAGAAAGTTAATAAGGTTTTCATGTGCGATGAAAGAGTTTCATCAAAGGATTGAAATAATTAATTTTAACTTGCATTTACAATCTCCGCCTGCATGGCTTATGTTTGGGAAGGAAGTACATTCGAAGATCTATTTTATTGGCCTTGCTTGCCTTGCTGCCAGCCTGCCACTCTCTGTTTTTACCACAAGTGTCTTTGAGATCATTCTGGCAGCCAACTGGTTGCTTGAGGGCAACTTTAAGGGTAAATGGAGAAAACTACGGGAGCGAAAGAGTTTATGGTTCATTTTATCCATATACATGATATTCCTGGCCGGTCTTGTTTTCACAACAGATTTCGCCTATGCTTTTCATGATTTACGGATCAAGCTTCCAATATTTGTGCTGGCCTTGATAATGGGCCTTTCTGAACCAATCACTTCCAAGCAATTTAAATGGGTACTTTTGTTTTTGGTGGCAGGTGTTTTTGCCGGTTCTATGTCCAGCATGGCTGTATTGACAGGAATAATTGATTATGCTTATTCAGACCCGAGAGAAACTTCCCTGTTTGTTGACCATATAAGGTTTTCCCTGCTGATTGACCTGGCCATATTTTTCCTTCTCTATTTGATCCTTAACCCTGGTATGACAAAGTCTCGAAGAGAGCGGGTTCTTTATACCTTGCTTGTTTCCTGGCTGGTCGTCTTTTTGTTTATCCTGCAAGCCATCACCGGGATTGTCGTATTCCTGTCGGTAGGCTTTATTTTATTCTGGGTTTATCTTCATAAGGTTCCCACAGTGGTTTTAAGACGGGCACTGGCTGCATTTATGATCATTGGAACCCTGATAGGTTTGTCCATCCTTAGCAAGTCAATAAGCCGGTTTTATAAGGTTGAAAAAATTGACCGTGAAAACATTGAACAGACCACCCTAAACGGGAACACCTATTCACATGATTTTTCACAAGATTTTATTGAGAACGGGCACTATATATGGTTGTATTTCTGCGAACCAGAATTAAGGAAAGAATGGAACCAGGTCAGCGAAATTGATTATGATAGCAAGGATAGCTTGGGGAACGAAATCAAGTATGTCATTATCAGGTATCTTACATCCAAGGGATTAAGAAAGGATTCAGCTGGAATGGCCGAACTTGGCAGGGAAGATATCAGGTTAATAGAACAAGGAAAAGCAAATTACCTGTACGGCAATAAATTTAGCATGTATAATCAAATGTATCTGATACTCTGGCAGATAGATGTTTTCAGGAAGAGTGGAAATCCATCCGGACACTCAGTCACACAGCGCATCCTATACCTGAAGGCTGCAATTGATATAATAAGAGATAATTTCTGGTATGGCGTGGGAACCGGTGATGTAATTAATTCTTACTCAGCCTATTATAAAGAGATTGACAGTCCCCTCTCAGAGCGATGGAGGTTACGCGCCCATAACCAGTTGTTGACCTTTTTGCTGACTTATGGTATCATTGGTTTTATCTGGATCCTGGTCGGTTTCCTGTACCCGGTATACCTGGAAAGGAAATGGAATGATTATTTTATGATCGTATTCCTGCTGGTTGGGTTTTTCTCCATGCTGAATGAAGATACCCTGGAAACTCATACAGGTGTTTCTTTTTTCGCAATCTTTTATTCGTTGTTCCTGTTCGCGAGGCGGAACATTAAACCAGATTTATTAAAAAATGAAAAACCGGACAAATGAAGAGTTCATGCGCATGGCCATTCGCATGTCCGTTGAAAATATCGAAATGGGAGGTGGACCTTTTGCTGCCCTCATTGTGAGGGATGGAGAGCTTGTATCAAAGGGGATTAACAGTGTTGCGGAAGATAATGATCCTACTGCACATGCAGAGATAAATGCCATTAGGTCAGCCACACGAAAACTTCAACGGTTCAAGCTGAATGATTGTGTATTATTTACTACCTGTGAACCTTGTCCCATGTGCCTTGGTGCTGTCTACTGGGCGGGTATTCCCGCAATCTATTACGGCAACTCCAGAGAGGATGCAAGCAAATTTGGATTTGATGATTCGCATATCTATAAACAAATCGATATGGCATTGGATAAAAGACAGGTCAGGTTCACCAGGATCCTGAGTAAGGAAGCCATTGAGGCATTTAACTATTGGGACCAGAAAAGTGATAAGATCCAATACTGATATCTATACTCTTAAAAATTTATGAAGCTGGGGCAGGATTTTTTCAGCAGGGATGTCCTGGAGGTAGCTCCTGATTTGCTCGGGAAAGTACTCGTGCGTCGTTTTGAAAACGGGAAGTTATTCACAAGTAGTATTACTGAAGTTGAAGCGTACCGTGGAGTAGAGGATAAAGCCTGTCATGCAAGTAAAGGAAGGACATCTCGTACTGAGATCATGTACCATACCGGCGGCTCAGTCTATGTATATCTGATTTACGGAATATACTGGATGCTGAATTTTGTCACTGGAGACAGGAATGAGCCACAGGCTGTGTTAATCAGGGGATTAGGAGCTATAACCGGACCAGGGAGAATAACCCGAAGGCTTGAGATCGGTTCAGATTTTTACGGGGAGAACCTAGCCGGTTCTGAAAGGTTATGGGTGGAGAATAGCGGTCAGCAGGTAAGGGTGCAGACCGGTCCAAGGATAGGGATAGACTACGCTGGAGAACCCTGGAAGACACTTCCCTGGAGGTATGTCGCAAAGAGTTAAATTTTATTAAAATCCGGACTTGTTTGCATAAAAATCCTTTTATTTGTGCTGATTTCTAATATCCTACGAAATATTTGTCTATGAATGTCTTCAGGCGGACCAACATCATCACTGGCTGGATCGTTTTCCTCATATCGTCAATTGTTTACCTGTTAACCATTGAACCTACTGCAAGTTTTTGGGATTGCGGCGAATTCATCGCTTCTTCCTATAAACTGGAAGTCGGACATCCACCGGGGGCTCCTTTTTTCATGCTGGTCTCGAATTTTTTCTCCGTGTTTGCCAGCGATGCCTCCCAGGTTGCCAAGTGGATCAACATTATGTCTGCCCTGGCCAGCGCCCTGACCATTACTTTTCTGTACTGGTCGATCACACATCTGGCACGGAAAATCACAGGCAAGGGAAATGATTTGTCAACGCCAGAACTTGTTTCCATCATCGGTGCGGGTGTGGTGGGTTCCCTGGCCTATACTTTCTCCGACACCTTTTGGTTTTCAGCAGTTGAAGCTGAAGTCTATGCATCCTCAAGCCTCTTCACCGCTGTAGTCTTCTGGGCCATCCTGAAATGGGAGAATATAGCTGATGAGAAACATGCAAACAGATGGATTATCCTCATAGCTTACCTGATGGGATTATCAATAGGTGTTCATTTATTAAACCTGCTTGCCATACCGGCCATTGTTTTCGTTTATTATTTCAGAAAATATGAACCAACACGAAAAGGTGTACTAGTTAGCCTGGGAATCTCCATATTGTTGCTGGTGATTTTGCTCTATATTATAATACCCGGCGTTATTAAAGTAGCTTCTGTATTTGAGCTTATGGCAGTCAACGGATTGGGCCTTTTCTATAATTCGGGACTGATATTATTTATCATTACAGTCATCGGTGTTATTTCCTGGCTCATCTTCTACAGCCACAAAACAAGGAAGGTTCTGCTGAATACCATCCTGATTTCAATTACCGTCATCCTGATTGGTTATTTTTCATATGGACTGATACTCATTCGGTCTGTTGCCAATCCCCCGATGGAGCAAAATGATCCGGAAACTGTCTTTTCGCTATTGTATTACCTGAACAGGGAACAATATGGGTCAAATCCACTGTTCC
>CAZXOJ010000089.1:0-9540 GCA_964642325.1 uncultured Bacteroides sp.
CCCAGAACCTATTGAAGGTGCTATAGATGCAATAAAGGAACTTCAAAATTCGTGCAAATATAGAAAAAAATGAATATCAGAAATCAGGTTGCCAGATTATTTCTTCAATTTTTAGGTCCATGGCAACTTTTCTTGCCAGGGTAAACAGGTAATCAGACAGGCGATTCAGGTATTTTACCAGTAATCCTGCCTGCTCCGAATTTTTAATAAATTTTATACTGTATCTCTCTGCCCTGCGGCAAGTTGCTCTTGCAAGGTGGCAATAGCTAACAGTGGTATGACCACCCGGAAGAATAAATGATTGCAAAGGTTTAAGAAGCTTATCCATCCCGTCAATTTCCATTTCCAGAAAACTTATATCTTTTTCATGAAGTTCAGGTAAAGCAACTGGTATATCTGTTTTTTCACTGGCCAGTACGGATGAGCCGACCATGATCCTGTCCTGAATCTTCAGGAGTGTTCCCCTCATATCCTCATCAATCAGCTGATCCCTGATAAGACCTATCCAGGAATTCAATTCATCAAGTGTCCCGTAAGCTTCCAGCCTGGGATGATCTTTGGGTACAATATTTCCACCCAGCAAGGTGGAGATTCCCCTGTCACCAGCTTTGGTATAGATTTTCATTTGCTATCGGGTCTAGTTTTTTCCTTCGGGTTCAACGGAAACCTCATTATTAACGTCCGATTCTACCTCACCATCCATTAATTTCACCACCCGTCTGGCCCTTTTTGCAATATCCGCTTCGTGTGTAACTACAATGATGGTGTTGCCTAGTTCATGGATATCATCAAAGAGGTTCATGATATCTACGGAAGTTTTGGAATCAAGGTTACCTGTCGGTTCATCAGCCAGGATAATGGAAGGATGATTAACCAGGGCCCTGGCAACGGCTACACGCTGTCTTTGTCCCCCGGACAATTCATTTGGTTTATGCGCAATACGATCCGTAAGGCTCACGCTTTCCAGCACCTCCTTGGCACGTTCCAGCCTGTCTGCCTTGGAAAAACCTGCATATATCAATGGAAGGGTTACATTCTCAAGGGCGGTGTAACGGGGCAATAAATTAAAAGTCTGGAAAACAAATCCTATTTCATTATTCCTGATATCTGCGAGCTGGTTATCATCAAGCTTGCTGACATCTTTGTTGTTCAGCACATATTTCCCGGAAGTAGGTGTATCAAGGCAACCAATCAGGTTCATCAGGGTGGATTTACCTGAACCCGATGGCCCCATGATGGCAACATACTCATTTCTGTTAATATCAATGCTGACAGACCTAAGGGCCCGAACGATGATGGTTCCTATCTTATAATTCTTGACGATCTTTGATAGTTCGATGATTTTCTCCATGGTTGTATTAAAATATGTACGAATTTAAGGATATAAACGAAATAGCTGCCAGAATAATTTTAAAAAATAACGACAAAGTGATCCTTTTGGATCTTCTCTCCCACAAATACAATACCTGTATTGAATAATTCAATACTCAGCCTGATCTGAGGATGCCTGATAATCCTTTTCCATGCCCGGTACATACCCTTCGACCAGTGTATGTCGTCCATCACAATTGACAGGTTCTGACTTTCCGAATCCAGTATACGGCTTGCATATGATATCAGTCTTTCTTCCCTGTGATCACCATCAATAAAGACAAACAATTCTGGCCCTGCCTGGTTAATGAGTCCGGGCAGCAATTCTGCGAAAAGTCCCTTATGAACCTCGATATTGCCAACACCGAGCTTATTAAATCCTTCTTCTGCCAGGCGGGCTATAACGGGAGAGCCCTCGCAAGTATGAAGCTTCCCTGCCGGATTTCCCAATGCCATATACAGACTGCCAATACCGGTTCCTGTCCCCAATTCAATCATGGTGGCCGGTTTCAAGTGATCCACCAGCCTGGAAAGTAAACGTCCACGCTTGGGTGAAACAGCTGTGTTTCTTACCAGGTCACAGATCCGTCTTTCACAATCCCCTCCCCTCCTGGAGCCTGCGCCATGATCTTCCACCGGTATTATCCCGCTAATGTTCAACAGGTCAAGCCTGTATTTTTCAATTTTTGCCAATTCAGGAACATCGGGCATATTCCCGTATATCACACCGTTTACCATCTGAAAGGCAAAAGGGGGATGTATACCTCTCCCATTCCTGTGCCGGGCTCGCAACCTGTAGTTTAAATACAACATAAGATAAGACAACACAAATATATAAGTTAGAATTGCGATATTTATTATTTATTTCAGCCCTCATTATGGCCGACCCTTTGCAAACAGATATAAAATTCCTAACTGGTGTGGGACCCAAACGTGCAGACCTGCTTAATCGTGAATTGAATATCCATACATTTGAAGACCTGCTTTATCATTTTCCCTATCGCTATATTGACCGTTCCAGATTTTACAAGATCTCAGAAATAAATTCACAGCTTCCCTACATCCAGATCAGGGGAAGGATAAGTTCAATGGAGGTAACCGGTCCCCGGTATAAAAAACGACTGGTAGCTGAATTCTTTGATGATACCGGTAGTATCGAACTGGTCTGGTTCCAGGGGGTGTCCTGGATCAGGGAAACCCTGAAAAAGGACAGGGAATATGTGGCTTTTGGCAAACCAAACCTGCATGGGCGACAGCTCAACCTGGTACATCCCGAACTGGAAGAAGCAGAAAAGTATGAGAAGCAGCTTTCATCCGGGCTCCAGGCCATGTACAGTACAACTGAGAAACTCAAGAAAAACTACCTGACATCCAGGGCTATACAAAAGATTATCACCACCCTGTTTCAAACACAAAAACCTTCCGTAAAGGAGACTTTACCAGATTATCTCATTGAAAAACTGAACCTCACCTCCCTGTCCAAAGCACTTTTTACCGTTCATTTCCCATCTGATCTGAAAGAATTGGAACGGGCCAGGTTGAGATTAAAATTTGAGGAACTGTTTTTTATCCAGCTGAATATCCTGAAACATAAGGTGAACAGGGAACAGCATTTCCAGGGACTGGTATTCTCAAAAGTGGGTGAATACCTGAATACATTTTACAGGGACCGGCTTCCATTTGAACTGACAGGGGCTCAAAAGCGCGTCATTCGTGAGATCAGGAAAGATATTGGTTCAGGTCGGCAATTGAACCGTTTGCTCCAGGGTGATGTTGGCAGCGGGAAAACACTGGTGGCTTTGATGAGCATGCTCATTGCCATTGATAACGGGTACCAGGCCTGTCTAATGGCACCCACCGAGATCCTGGCCACCCAACATTTTACCACCCTGCAGAAAATGCTGGGTGATATGCCAGTGAAATACAGCCTGCTGAAAGGATCCACCAAAAAAGCTGAACGCGAGGAGATCCACAAATCATTGCTTGACGGTAGTCTTCATATCCTTACCGGAACACATGCACTGCTAGAGGAGACTGTACAGTTTCATAACTTGGGACTGGTAGTCATTGACGAACAGCACCGATTTGGGGTAGCTCAGCGGGCCAGGTTGTGGAAAAAGAATATCCAGCCTCCACATATGCTGGTCATGACCGCCACTCCCATCCCTAGAACCCTTGCCATGACCCTTTACGGAGACCTGGATGTATCGGTCATTGATGAACTTCCTCCGGGCAGGAAACCGGTTAAAACGGTCCACTATACTGATTCAAAAAGACTTCGGGTGCATGGTTTCATGAAAAAACAAATCGCTGAAGGAAGGCAGATATACATCGTTTATCCCCTCATTCGGGAATCAGAGAAAATGGACTACAAAGACCTGGAGGATGGGTACTTCAGCATAAAACAAGCCTTTCCTTCCCCTGATTATGCTGTAAGTATTGTGCACGGCAAGCTGAAAGCAGGAGAAAAAGAGTTCGAAATGAAGCGTTTTTTGGAGAAGAAGACCCAGATCATGGTGGCTACCACAGTGATAGAGGTCGGTGTCGACATCCCTAATGCTTCCGTGATGGTCATTGAGAGTGCGGAGAGGTTTGGCCTATCCCAGTTGCACCAACTTAGAGGACGAGTCGGCCGCGGGTTAGACCAGTCCTACTGCATCCTGATGACCTCGAACAAACTGAGCGATGACGCTCGGCAGAGAATAAGTACCATGGTAAGGACCACCGACGGTTTTGAAATTGCAGAGGCTGACCTAAAACTGCGTGGACCAGGTGATTTGGAAGGTACCCAGCAAAGTGGTATTCCTTTTGAACTGAAAATTGCCCACCTTGGGAAAGATTCTCAAATCCTTCATTATGCCAGAAAAACAGTAATAGAAGTGCTGGAGGAAGACCCATTGCTTGACCAGCCAAAAAATGCAATCCTGGTTGTACAGCTAAAAAAAATGTCTAAAGGCAGTTTCAATTGGGGTGTGATAAGCTAGGTTTATTTATATCAATTCTAAATTGTTTTGGCTTCTGAAAAACTGACAAAAAGCAATCTAAACATGTTATAGTATCTATATTTTTGTACGGATTTTAAACCTCCAGTTCTTCCATGCCAGAAAAAAGGATTTCACATGATGGAGTGATCTCATCAATGAGTGAAGACAGGGTCACGGTGAAAATCACCAGTTATGCTGCCTGCACCAGCTGTCATGCCAAAGGAGCCTGTAATATGGCTGGCGGTGAAGAAGAGAAACTTCTCCATATACCGGTTCCTCATCCAGACTTCCGGATTGGTGAAAAAGTTAGCGTAATACTCGCCCAGTCACTTGGTTTCAGAGCTCTTTTTCTGGGTTATGTACTTCCCTTCCTGCTGGTGCTTACCGTACTGCTGGTCATGACTGCTGCCGGCAGTAATGAACTGCTGGCGGGTCTTGCATCACTTGCGGTACTGCTGCCTTATTATGCAGGATTAAAATTAATGAGAGGAAAAGTAGACCGGCAGTTTTCTTTTTTTGTACATAAGACCTGAGCGTTGATTTATGAGCCCTATCGTACTATATACCATTATATCATTGAGTGCCACCGGAATAGCTGCTGCGATCATTCTGTTTATCATTGCACAGCGATTTAAGGTCATCGAAGACCCCAGGATTGATATGGTTGAGGAAATCCTGCCAGGTGCCAATTGCGGTGGATGCGGATTTGCCGGCTGCCGGAACTTTGCAGAAGCATGTGTCAGTATAAGGGATCTTACAAGACTTTATTGTCCCCCTGGGGGAAATGAAACCATGCAGGAGGTGGCATCGGCCCTGGGCAAAGAGGCTGCTGAAAAAGATCCCCTGGTGGCGGTGATTCGCTGCTCCGGGTCATTTGCTCACCGGGAACGAATAAATCATTATGATGGAGCTGCATCCTGTACGATCGAGAGCAGCCTTTATTCAGGCGATACGGGATGTCAGTACGGATGTCTGGGACATGGCGACTGCGTCAGGGCATGTGATTTTGATGCCATCCATATGAATCCAAAAACCGGTCTCCCAGTGGTGACGGACGATAATTGCACGGCATGTAACGCCTGTGTGATAGCCTGTCCAAAAGACATCATTGAGCTCAGGAAAAAGAATAAGAGAGACCGCAAGATATTTGTCAGCTGCATCAACGAAGACAAGGGGGGTATCGCCAAAAAGAGTTGCTCAGTTGCCTGTATTGGATGCGGGAAATGCGAAAAGGTTTGCCCGCACGACGCGATTAAAATTGAAAACTTCCTGGCCTATATTGACCACGAAAAATGTAAACTCTGCAGGAAATGTGTTCCGGAATGCCCGACAAATGCTATTCTGGAAATTAATTTTCCACCTAAAAAAGAGAAAGTAGCTGAAACAATACCAAATGAGGAGACTGGAACAAGCGTCGAGCCAGTTGCCTCTGATAAAACCGGCGAAGAACCTAAAAGTGAATAGAGAACGTGTTTAAAACTTTCAGACCTGGCGGCATACATCCTTCCGAAAACAAGCTCACAGCCGGAAGCAAAATAGAGGAACTTTCCGTTCCCGGCCTGGTAAGTATTCCCTTGAACCAGCATATCGGCGCCTCACCAAAGATCCTGGTTGAAAAAGGCGATATGGTAAAAGTTGGCCAGCTCATCGCACAGGGTGAAGGTTTTATTTCCGCTAACGTTCACTCCTCCGTATCAGGGAAAGTACTTAAGGTGGATGCAGTTCTGGACATATCAGGATACAAACGAAAGGCCGTCACAATAAAGGTAGAGGGTGATGAATGGGGTGAGGAAATCGACCGTTCGACTGATCTGGTAAGGGAAATAAGTCTTGAACGTCATGAAATTGTCAAGAAGATAAATGAATCAGGTATTGTGGGGATGGGAGGTGCCACCTTCCCTTCCCATGTAAAACTTATGCTTCCCAGGGGCAAAAAGGCAGAATACCTGATCGTTAACGGGGCTGAATGTGAGCCATATCTGACCTCCGATCACATCCTGATGATGGAAAAGGCAGAACAGATACTGACCGGGGCCACCATCATGATGAAAGCCCTTGATGTTGATAAAGCCATCATCGGAATAGAAAACAATAAGCTTGATGCCATAGCTCATATGACCTCACAGGCCGAACATTACCCTGGTATAGAGGTCCAGGGATTGAAAGTAAAATACCCCCAGGGAGGAGAGAAACAATTGATACAGGCCCTCATTAACAGGGAGGTGCCCTCAGGCGGACTCCCTATCGATGTGGGTGCCGTGGTTTTCAATGTTGGCACCCTTCTCTCCACCTACCAGGCCATACAGAAAAACAAACCGCTTTTTGAACGGGTGGTCACAGTAACGGGGAAAAACCTGGCAAATCCGGGAAATTACATGGTACGGATAGGTACACCAGTCTCTTTATTGATCGAGGCATGCGGCGGACTTCCAGAGAATACCGGCAAGATCATCTCAGGAGGGCCCATGATGGGCAAGGCATTGAACAGTCTGGAAGTACCGATTATTAAAGGAACCAGCGGCATTACCGTTATGCCTGTTACCGAATCCAGTAGAAAGCATGTACAAAACTGCATACGTTGTTCAAAGTGCATAACAGTTTGTCCCATGGGACTCGAACCATACCTGCTTATGCCATTGGGTGAAAGGGAATTATTCGAACGCATGGAAGATGAGAGAGCAATGGATTGCATTGAATGTGGCTCGTGCAGTTATATTTGCCCATCCAACAGACCCCTGCTTGATTATATCAGGCTTGGAAAGGTGGTAATCAATAAGATCAGAAGAGCAAGAAAAAAATAATTATGGGTATGTTAACCATATCACCATCTCCACACGATCACAGCAGTGAAACCGTCTCAAAACTGATGTATGGTGTAATCCTTGCATTGTTGCCGGCCTTTCTTGTTTCCGTATATTTCTTCGGCATTGGTACAATCATAATTACCCTCACAGCCATGGTTTCCTGTGTCGTATTCGAATGGTTGATCCAGCGGTTCTTAATGAAAGAAGAGTCCGCCATTTCAGACGGATCAGCGATGGTAACCGGTATATTGCTGGCTTTCTGCCTGCCTACCAACCTGCCAATCTGGTTGGTGATCCTGGGAAGTTTCGTAGCTATTTCAGTTGGAAAAATGTCATTCGGGGGACTGGGGAACAATCCTTTCAACCCTGCGTTGGTGGGCAGGGTATTCCTCTTCATTTCATTCCCGGTACAAATGACAAGCTGGCCTGAACCGGGAGAAAATCATTTTGCCTACCTGGATGCATCCACAGGAGCTACCCCCCTCAGTATCATGAAGGAAGGGATGAAAAACGGAGAGAGGATGAGTGAGATCCTCCCTGACATTCCTTTCTACCAGGATATGTTCATTGGCAGAATGGGGGGATCGGCCGGTGAGATTGCCGCCGCGGCATTATTGATCGGCCTGGTCTACCTGCTTTTGCGAAGGATCATAACCTGGCATATCCCGGTAAGCATATTGCTCACAGTGACTGTTTTTACAGGTATCATGTGGCTGATCAATCCCGCCCTGAACCCTAATCCGCTTTTCCACCTGCTGAGTGGTGGCCTTATGCTGGGAGCGATATTTATGGCTACGGACTATGTCACATCTCCCATGGTTGCTAAAGGGATGTGGATCTATGGGATAGGGATAGGGATCCTCACGGTCGTCATCAGGGTATTCGGGGCCTACCCCGAAGGAGTGCAATTTGCCATCCTGATCATGAACGCATTTACACCTTTGATAAATAAATATATAAAACCGGGCAGGTTTGGGAAGGAGGTGGCAAATGGCTAAAAAGGAATCGACATTCAAAAATATGGTGTTTACCCTCTTCCTGGTTACCTTGTTTGCGTCTTCTGCACTTGCGTTGATTTATGAAGTGACCAAGGGACCCATTGCCGAGGCAAAAAGGCTTAAAAAGGCAAATGCCATTGGAGAAGTGGTACCGGCCTTTGATAATGATCCTGGAACCGAAGTAAAAAAGCTCGCTGTAGACGGAGATACGCTCTATTTCTACCGGGCCTGGACGGATGGTAAGGTTACAGGTATCGCCGTGGAAAGTTATACATATGCCGGGTTTAGCGGTTTGATCAAGGTTATGGTGGGATTTCTTCCAGATGGGACCCTGAATGATATCGCGGTACTCGAACATGCTGAAACACCCGGACTCGGGGATAAGATGGAGAAGGATAAATCATTTGATAAGACTACCGGTGAATCGTGGACGACACAATTTGAAGATAAGGATCCGAGGAATTATTCACTCAGGGTAAAACAAGACAATGGGGATGTTGACGCCATAACAGCGGCTACCATCACATCACGGGCATTCTGTGATGCTGTCCAGCGGGCTTACGACGGCCTTCTGGTGGTGACGGGTGAGCTGGATATTGACGCTATCAGCAGCAGTACCCGGCAGACAAACCCGGAGTAAGGGAGGAATTGTGAAACATATCAATGAAATAATAAAGAAGATATGAGCCAGTGGAACAATTTCAGCAGGGGTTTTTTCAAGGAAAATGCAGTCTTTGTGTTGCTTCTCGGACTATGCCCTACGCTGGGGGTAACAACATCTGCATTCAATGGCCTGGGAATGGGATTGGCAACCACCTTTGTGCTGTTGATGTCAAACATCGTGGTTTCCCTTATTAAGAGATACATTCCGGACAAAGTAAGGATCCCTTCCTACATTGTGATCATTGCGTCTTTTGTAACCATCGTTGAACTTGTGATGCAGGCGTACATACCCGATCTCTTTGCCGCCCTTGGATTATTCATCCCCCTGATCGTTGTAAATTGCCTCGTACTTGGACGTGCAGAAGCATTTGCTTCGAAAAACAACCTCATCACTGCAGCCATTGATGGAATGGGAATGGGATTAGGATTTACCATGGCCCTGGTAATGTTGGGTGCGGTTCGTGAGATACTCGGAAGCGGTTCACTGTTCGGATTTAAATTTATTCAGGGAGACGGTATGATAGTATTTGTTCTGGCCCCTGGAGCATTCCTTGTATTGGGGTACCTGATCGTAATCGTAAATAAGATAAACAAGAAAAAGGCCTGACAATGGAATATGTGATTATCATCATCTCAGCCGTATTTGTCAATAACATTGTACTCATTAAGTTTCTGGGTATCTGTCCCTTTATAGGTGTCTCCAACAAGGTTGAAACATCC
>CAZXOJ010000089.1:9640-14405 GCA_964642325.1 uncultured Bacteroides sp.
TACGACACCTTTGGTATCCACCCCGGCACCAAATTTCATTTCAGCCAGACCTGCTGCATCAGCATCATTTATAACAGATACCGGGAGCCCGGTTGCCTTCTTGAATAATTTATTAATATCAGTCTCAATCCAGGAGTCATCAAGATTAGCAGCGGTCTTTGCCACCCCGTTTTGCATAACACCAGGAAATCCGCATCCAATGGGGCCTTCCCATTTAAATTGTGTGGCTATTTCGGCAATTAAAGGAGCTACATTTTGAGGAGTTGCAGGTGTAGGGGTAGGTATCCTGTACCTTGATTCGAGCATCAATCCATCATCTGTGTTCACAGGTGCACCTTTAACACCTGAACCTCCGATATCAATGCCCAATACCTTATTGTACTTCATAAAAGGAGTCTGAGGTGTTTAAAGATAGTATTATTTGCGGTTCATCCAAAGTATTTTTTTTTCTTGATAAGCTCATAAAATGCCATAAATACCAATACTCAAGCAATTTGGATGGGGCTAACTTCATCCTCGAATTCTTGGATTTGTTTTATATCTCCTCTAATTTCAGTAAATTGATCCGGTGTAACCAGAACTAAACCATGGAAAAATACTTAATCGAGTTACTCGAGACGAATAACAGGGTGATAGTTCCAGACCTGGGTGCTTTCATTATCCGACAACAAGAACCTCAGGAACTTGTGTTTAATGACCTGCTGGCTTTTAATGATGGAATGCTAACATCCCATATAAAACAGCAGGAAGGAATTTCCATGTCAAAAGCACAAGTTAAGATTGAGGAGTTTGTTGACCAGGTTAAGAAAGTATTGACAAATGGAGACATATATCACCTGGGAAATCTCGGCTACCTTAAAATGGATGACTCCAGTAAAATTGAGTTCTCCGTGACTAAATTTCTGACTACCAGTGCAGAAGTGGTATCTGCTGCTACCCTGGGTCATGAAGAAGATCCTGAGGTCACAGGCGAGCCAGAGAAAGACATTTCGGGGGAAACTCCGGTGCCAGTTAAAGAAGAAGCCTTTGAGGAGGAAACTTCGGTGCCAGTTGAAGAAGAAGCCTTTGAGGAGGAAACTTCAGTGCCAGTTGAAGAAGAAGCCTTTGAGGAGGAAACTTCAGTGCCAGTTGAAGAAGAAGCCTTTGAGGAGGAAGCTCCGGTCCTGGATTTGACAGAAGAAGAAGGTCCCATCCTGGAAGTGCCAGAGGAAGAAGCACCGGTTTCAGAGCTGCCAGAGGAAGAAGATCTGGTATTGGATATGTCAGAGGAAGTAGGTCCAGAGGAAGAAACTCCGAAGGAAGAAACGCTTACTGAAGCAGGCACAGAAAGGAAGGCTCCCGAGGGGAATCTCCCGGATGAGGAAGACCAGGAAGAGGTTGCTGAAGCTGGCAGTTTCACCCTTGAAGACCAGGCGGCAGAAATTGAGGTAGATGCTTCAGAAGATGCACCACTGATACCTGATGTTGAAGAGCCTCCATTTTTGATCGAGGAGCAGGAGTTAGAAGAAGAAAAGAAAGCCACTGTTGTCGGGACCAGCCAGGCGCGCCTGGAAGCGGCCGCCGAAGCGGCCGTGGACGATGAGAAAAATGAATATGAATCCGAACCAGAGTCGACGTCAACGACCGAAACAAACATCCCCTATTATGTGGAAAGGGAGAAAAGTATAGGGAATATCTGGCCCTGGATAGGAGGAGCAGCAGCCCTCATCATAATCCTGCTTGTAGCTGCATGGTTATTCTTTCCGGTTGAATTCAACCGCATTTTATCTGGAAAATCAGATGAGACTGTTACCACAGAAGAACAGGTCTCCGACGATTCTTCCACACCCGAAGTGGCATCCCCGGGTGGCAGTGAAGTGGGAACTGCAGCTGAATCAGAACAGGACCAGGGAGAAATCACTGGTGAGACGGATGCTGCCGGGGAAGCTGAAACAGAACCAACCGTAATAAAACCTGCAGAAGAGCCAGAGACTGAGCAATCAATCCCCTCTGCAGACCAGACCAAGAAATACTATATTGTAGCAGGGATGTTCTCCAGCCGGACCAATGCTGAGAATCTTGTAAATACCCTCAAAGCCAAAGGCTATGATGCTGAGCTCTTTGGCCGGCATGGTGACCTCCATGCAGTATCTTTTAGTTCCCATGTATCAAAGGCAACTGCCGTCCAGGAAATGAACAAGATCCGGGAGGAATATAACCCTGACGCATGGTTAATCTACCGCTAAGAGCAGGCTTGCATGATCATCGAATCCATCAAAAAATACAAATGGGAAGGGAAGAAGGCCCTGATCGTTGAGGATGATCCTTCCGCGGCATTCCTGTTGTCGGAAATACTCCAACACACATCAATACAGGTGGAGACAGTCGATTCTGGCCTCGATGCCGTGGAAAAATGCAAAACTGATCCGAGTATTGATGTTGTACTTATGGACCTGCAGATCCCCGGAATATCGGGTTTCGAAGCAGCCACCCTGATCAAGAAGGAACGCGCAGACCTTCCCATCATTGCCCAGTCAGCCTATGCACTCATTGAAGAAAAAGAACGGGCCATCGAAGCAGGATGCGATGCACATATCTCAAAACCAATCAATCCATTTGATTTGCTGGCAGCTATCCATCATTTCCTGGATTTGGGCGATCTACCTTTTCTATAGGCTCTTTCCCTGATTGTCAAGGAAATAAAGGTGTTCAGTATTCTTTCAATTTAATTTTGGCCAGCACAGGATGATGGTCTGAGGGAACAAATCCAAGGTTGATCCCCCTTATTTCAAGCGGAATAATATTTGGAGACAGCAGGTAATAATCGATTACCGTAGTGGGGGAAAGTGCCGGATCATAGGGTTTGGCCAACCTCCTGTTGGTTGGGACAGTGGGATCATATAACCAGGTCCAATCCTCCGGCAGATTACCTTCCTCAACATAAGACAACTGATTGGTATCAAATATATTATGCTCGAATGCAGGTTGAAAACCAGCAGGTGTCTGGTTCCAGTCCCCTCCCACAATGATATAGTTCCCCATTTCAAATTCATCCACCAGGAATTCATGAAGATAGTCCATTTGTCCTTTTCGGAGTGTACCGTCATCGTAGGCTGAATTATGGGTATTTACTACCAGTAACTGCCTGTCGCCTGCTAATGGATACCGGTTTACGAGGAAACAACGGTCAAGCATAAATGTGCCCTTGGGCCAGGCATAATTACCCGGGAATGAATGTCGGACACTGGATACCGGTTCAGTTTTGCCCAGGGTGGCTATTCCTGATAACACCCTGCCATAAGGTGAAGACAGGGGCATGGGAACACAGAATACATCATAATTCTTTCCGAAAGCAGCATGAGGTCCTTCTAAATGACTTACCAGGGCATCCAACTGGTTGATGCGATAGCTTCTCTTCGATTTCTCATCTACTTCCTGGAACAGGAAAAAATCGCAGGTATCAAGGCTTGATGTATATTCCAGGACATGATGCAAGTTGGACTCTACGGTAGCTTCCTTGCTCCGTACTTTCTCACCTCCATCATAAAAGAAATCCATTTCATGACCCAGACCGCAGTATCCTATATTCCATATCATAATGTCGAAAGTACTGTCTGTGAGAATAGGTGCATCTGCATTTTCAAACAGAATGGTTTTTTCATCCGGTCTGTAATCGCTTATGGTCCCGTAAAGCACGAACAAAGCAAAAAGGATGACCAATGCCAGTACCAGGTAGATTGGGTATTTCAAGTATTTCATCTGGCTATTCCTATTTAAGTGTCAGGTTATATTGCCTGGTACAGCCTATGGCAATCAGGTACTGGGCGGTAATATAAGAACTCATGATGGCTATTCGTGCAAGCTCGAATGGCTGGGTAAACTTATTAATGGCAATCATGGAATCAGACAAAACAAAAAGGATGGCTCCAACCAGGACAAGCAGGAAGCTTTGCCTGTTCACTTTCTGTTCCCGGTTGATGGCTGCCAGGAGCATACTCAGGATGACCATGGTATATACCGTTACCGGAAGTTTCATATCCCCTAGTCCCTCAGATAACAACCATAGAATCCCCCAGCCAAATATAACTATCGGTATAAGCAGGTAGGCCTTTCTGAAAAAGAGTATATTCTTACCGGGAGTATTAAAAAATGCTATCATGTATATTAACTGGGTGATCAAAAAGCTACCCAGTCCCACAAGAAAAAACGACTCCTGAAATTGTGTCAGTTGCAAGGTGATATCTCCTATCCAGGAGAAAACCAATGCAACCAATATCAGGCTGTGAAAGCGGTTCCAATGCCCCCGTGTAAACCTCAGGTATAACCAGATCAACAAGGGTATGATCAGTGATTTTACAGCAATGGATATCCATGCTACTCCTATGGTCTCCAGCGCAATGAAAGCAATACCGATAGCAAAATACAGGCTGGTATGCGCGCGAAAATTCATCTGCTTGGTTTTGGGATGTGCGTACAAATGCTTACAAATTACTTTTAAAAATAATGCTTATATTGGATCAACCAAACTAAACCTGGACTTCTTATGAAAAGAGTAATTCTGTTACTCTCGTTCACGGTATTGATTATCTGCCAGCCGACAGCAGCCCAGAAAAAAGAAAAAGCCAAGAAGGACTCTGTCAAGACCGGTTTCAATTTCGGTGGTGTACCTGTGGTAGCCTATGACCAGGATGTTGGATTCAAATACGGGATTGTGCTTAATCTCTACCATTACGGGGATGGCACCCGATACCCCGTGTATGACCATTCACTTTACCTGGAATGGTCA
>CAZXOJ010000090.1:0-8952 GCA_964642325.1 uncultured Bacteroides sp.
CTGCCTGGTAGGAAATAATTTCCTGCCCTGAACTGTTAAGTAAGCTCAGTTTCAGATCATGAGCGGGGATGTCTACTTCAAGGTTCAGCATCTCATTAAAAGGATTTCCCGGGTCAATGTCAATGGATCTTTTCACCAGCGTATTGTTTCCATGATTTAACACGATGACAGCATCTTCCATTTTTTCTGTGGTGTTGGCAGCGATAAAGATCCGACCATTTTCACCAACCTGCAGGTTAATGCTTGCATCGAGGTTGGCATTGGTCACACCCTTGGTTTCCCTAAGCGGATACCAGTATTGTTTGAACTGCTTAACCTCGTATGGCTTGATCCAACTGTAATCAGGCTGGTTGTCAGAATAAGCCCCTGTCATCAGTTCCGCATAGGGACCGTCACTATCCGTGAGCACTTTTGTATCCCACATGGACCCCATATAACCGGGTCCCCATTCCCAGAGCTTTGCCCCCTTGACAATATTTGGATTGGATACATGGACGGTCCCTGCATCTTTTCCATGATCATATCCGGCCAGGAATCCTTCTTTCAGGTCATACGCGAAAAAGGAATTCGGGGATGGATGATTTTTCCACCAGCTGGCATCGACACCATTACGATAATATTCCTTTCCCGTGTAGGGCTCAGTAGTGATGGGCCATCGCGCAAAACTATTTTTTGCATGATAAACTGCAAAATCTGTGGATGGGGGGAAGAAGACCTGGTAATCTTCGTTGACGTGCGTGGCAACATTGGCCCAGTACAGGAATGAGTTTATGTTCTCGGTCGTGTTCATCAGGGTTCCTGCCACCTCCAGGTATGATTTTCCGGGATAAAGCGTTATCCCGATGGTCCAGCTCATCCGGTGCCGTGGCTCGAATTCACCGATCCAGATGGTGGAACTCCCATCAGCGTTCTCCGTAAGCCTGTAGTCCACCGGCATATTGGTAGATGCCCTGTGGTGGTGAAAAACACAAAACTCAATCCCCCCGGATATCCAGGCACCTGTCATCCCTATAGATGCGGGTTTAATGACATGCTGGCGGTAGAACATTTCATAATCATTGGTTTTGTCGGTTGCATAAAACAACCTGCCACCGATCTCAGGCATGACACATACCTTGAGGTATTCATTCTCCAGGAAAAGGGCGTTGTAATCCTGATCGACCCTTTCATTGGTAAAATTGTCCTGCAATTGATATGGATAGATCACCCTGCTTGCACCCTGGTAGGACTGGTTCCGGAAAAAGGCAGGATTGGGATCATTGGGATCCATTTTGTAGGTAGGCAGGGTAATGGTTTCCTCCCAGACCTTTACCGTGTCGGTAGGCTGGGCTTTTAGTCCCTGACCATTCAGGATCAGGATCATACAAGCTGTTAATAATAAGGTCTTTTTCATTGTCAAGTATTAAATGATATTTAAAATTTATTGTGGATTTACGTGGGATATGAGTTTCAAAGTTTTAATATGGGACATAAGTTCCTCCGACATTTTTTCCCGAATATCCCTGTAGGCTTCATCTCCGAATAAGTCGTTCCATTCGGCCGGGTCTTTTGCCAGGTCAAATAATTCTCCACCCTTAATATCCGATGCTGTATAACTGGAAGCATCAACCTTGCGCTCGAAGCAAAGGATGAGCTTAAACTCTCTGGTACGCCACATGAACGAAGCTTCCCCGGGCCTCTCGTGCAGTGCGCAGAAATTGGCCGGTCGAATTTCATTTTGACTCAGCAGATCAAGGCCTGCTGCAGTTTTTGGGACTTCTATACCCGCAGCTTTCAACAGTGTTGGGTATACATCGATAAGCTCCGCCGGCCGTTGGTCGGTCCTGCCCCAAAGAGATTTCGGCAGGGCAGTGCCCGATAAGATTATGGGTACCCTCACGCTGGATTCATATAGGCAGTACTTATTAAAACGGTAGTAGCGCTCACCTAGCATCTCACCGTGATCAGATACGTAAACGATCAGTGAGTTCCCCAATAATCCCTTCTCTTCCAGGGCCTGAATCACCCTGCCAAACATATCGTCCATCCAGGTGCAGTTCGCCCGGTACCGCATGGTCATCAGCTTCCAATCCTCTTCCGTAGCATTTTTCCAGTAGTCCTCGTACATTTCCCTGCGGTTAATCCCTTTTGCATGGGGCGAATTATCTTTATCCCAGGGTGGCTGCTCAGCATAGGCTACTTTATCCAGGTCATACAATCCCTCAAAACCTTCCGGAACATTATGGCCTGCATGGGGTTTCATATAAGACAGGTAGAGAAAGAGGGGCCGGTCATCATCCCGCCTTTTTAAATATTCCAGGCATTTTTCAGTCACCCATCCATCACGGTGCGCAGCCTCAGGTATTCCGCTGGTACGGCCCACATAGCCGGAAGGGTCCTCTTCACCGGGACCATATTCATAGGTTTCTTTATCGTACAGTTTTTTCCTTTCTGGATCAGTATCTTTCATCATGATTGCTCCATATTCCATGATCTCAGAAGCATACCTTGTCTCAAAGCCCCGTGTTGAACAGGTAAGGCCCCAATGTGTTTTCCCGAAGCCGGCCGTTTCATAACCAGCCTCTCTGAAAGCCTGAGCCAATGTCTTTGCCGGCAGGTCTTCATCAGGTATCCCGGGTTCGTTTCGCAGGATACCGATCTGATTGGGGTATAATCCCATCATCATGGAATTCCGGCTGGCAATGCACATGGGGGCCTGGCATACAGCCTGTTCAAAAAAAACACCCTGTCTGGCAAGCCTGTCGAGATGCGGGGTGATCACATCTGGATCTATGATCCCCAATGCATCCCAGCGATGTTGGTCATCCATCAGGAAAATAATATTGGGAGGTACTGTATCAGCTTGTCTGGAACCACCATAACATCCGGATAGCAGGCTGAGTCCGGCCAGGAATAAGGCTATAAGAAAAAATCGTTTCATCCCGGCAAGCATCCTCTCAGCATTCAGAATTCCCATATTAAATATTAAATGATCTTACCGTGTTTGTAACAAAGTTCTAAAAATTTCAGGACCCTTTCGGGACTTACATCCGCCTGGATGATATGGGCCGGCGATATCATGTAGCCTCCCCCTTCCCCCAGGATGCTGATCTTCTCAATGATGTCCTTTTCCAGCTCCTCGTCAGTTCCGTTGGGAAGCAATTCCTGCTGGTCCACAGCCCCCCAGAAGGCAAAAAGATCCCCGAAATTGCCTTTCATATCCCCCGGCAGATGACCGGGTACATCGGGCTGGACAGGGTTAAATACCTCGAAACCTATATCATGAATATCTTTGAGCAGTTCACTTACCGCCCCGTCACAATGCAGGATGGGTATGATATCGGGGTTCCTGTCCTTGAACCGCTGTATCATTTCCGTGTAGATGGGTTTCAATTGCGTACGGAATGTCTCAGGGTCCATGATCAGGGCCTGCTGGGTACCGAAATCATCACCGAACCAGATGGCGTCCACCCCCCTGTCGATCAGGTTCAGTCCGATTTCCGTCTGGAAATCAGCACAGGCCTGGAAAAGGGGCACAACATACTCAGCCTCCATCATCATATCCACAAGCAGTTTCTCCATCCCTGCCAGTTGATGGCCAAGAGAGAAGACGGTCACCTCGATATCGCCGAATACCAGGTAATCATCATGGTACTTTTTGACAAGGGCTTCCACATCCCTGTATCGTCCCGGTGCATCAGGATCAGGGAAGGTATATTGATCGATATCGGCTTGGGTCTGGGCATGGGCCAAAGGATAATCCACAACTTCAACATAGATATCTCCCTGCCGCATCTTCATCTTGTATTCATTGAGCCAGTGGCCCTTTTCATCCGGCACTATCTTGTAATCATCCGAAACCGAAGCACCGGTGACCACCACATCACATCCCATATGGATGCGTAGCTCATTGGCACTGATCCGGTAGGTCACATCTTCATAGAGGTTTTCGGTGTAATGGGCTGGAATGTTGTATACCTTCCCGAAATGGTCGGTCAGCTGCCGGCACATCTCAAATTGGACTGGTACACGGTCCGCTTTACCGGGCAGTCTTCCGAATGTTTTTAAGACTCTTTCACGAGCGTTCATGGTCTTGTGTTTTCAGCATTTTAAAATAAGCTTTATCGAGATCTAAAACAAAGCTTGAACGGAATTAATTATCTTTAATGCCCATGGAAATAAAATCAGTAGGCTCAAAAGGCAATTTCAGATGGTTTATCCTTTCCCTGCTCTTCCTGGCTACAACCATTCTGTACATCGATCGTTCTGCCTTGGGTATCCTGGCACCGGACCTCCAACGGTCCATCGGCTGGAGTGAGGAGCAGTACGGCTATATCAACACAGCCTTTATGATTGCCTATGCCATCTGTTTCCTTATCATGGGAACCATTGTGGACCGGATCGGCACAAAAAAGGGTTACATGGTATCGATTGGTATCTGGAGCCTCGCCACAGTGTCCCATGCACTTGCTGCCAGCTGGATAGGATTTGCCATTGCCAGGTTCTCGCTGGCCGTTGGCCAATCGGGCAATTTCCCCTCAGCCATCAAGGCAGTAGCTGAATGGTTCCCAAAAAAGGAACGTGCCCTGGCTGTGAGCATTTTCAACGGGGGGGCCAACATGGGTACCATTTTGTCGCCCCTGATTATCCCGGGACTGGTAATTATGGCCGGGACGTGGCGGGTTGCCTTCCTGTGGACCCTGCCGATCAGCCTGGTCTGGCTACTTCTCTGGTCCCGGAATTTCAAAAAACCTGAAAATCACAGAAAAGTTACAGAAAAGGAGCTGGCTTATATCAATAGTGACTCCGGCATTGAGGAAAAAATTGAAAGACTGCCCTGGAAAGCAATCCTTCCCCATCGCGGTACATGGGCCATTGCTGTTGGCAAATTCATGGCCGATCCCATATGGTGGTTTTACCTGTTCTGGGGAGCCAAATTCCTGAATGAAAAATTCGGGGTTAACCTGAAGGAGATTGGATTGCCATTTTTTACCATTTACCTTGTATCCTGGGGGATAGGGATGCTCCTCGGGGGATTCTCTTCCAAAATGCTTAAAGGCGGAATGAGCATAAACAGGGGTAGAAAACTGGGCTTGCTGGCCTGTGCCATCTGTGCATTACCGGTGGCATTCGTGCCCCATACCGGATCCCTCTGGCTGGCCGTCTCTCTTATCGCCCTGGCTGCAGGGGGACACTGTGGCTGGGCTGCCAATATATTCAGCCTGATGTCAGATATTTTTCCCAAAAGAGCCACTGCTTCGGTAGCGGGATTCGGTGGTTTTGCAGGAGCCGTAGGAGGTGCCATTGTCGCATTTGGGGTTGGCAAGATCCTCCAGCAAATCGGTACAGACGGCTATGCTATTCCGTTCGGAGTGGCAAGTGTCGGTTACCTGTTGGCCCTGCTCCTTATCCACCTGATCGTCCCCAGGATCAAACCCATAGAATGATCAGGGATTCAGACAATCTTCAATCATTTCTCCTCTCAGCATGCCTGCTAAATTATCGGCGGCCCTTTTCTGCATGATCCTTATAGCCCTGTCTGAATACCATGCATAATGCCCGGTAGTAATGATCCTCGGATGAGAGACCAGTCCCTCCTGCCGCTGATCTGCAGGTTCATTTTCATATACATCAATGCCGGCACTATGGATGCGCATTTCATCAGCTGCCTCGAGCAGGGCGCTTGCATCAATGACCGGTCCCCTGGAAGTATTGACCACCACCGGGCACTGTCCCATCATGCTGAATGCCTCCTTGTCGAGCAGGTGCCTTGTCTCATCCGTCAGGTTACAATGAAGGCTGATCACATGGCTGTTCTGCAATAAGTTTTGAAGGTTTGATTTTTCTGCACCATGTTGGCTGAACTTTTCATCTGGGATATAGGGGTCAGTTGCCAGCACCCTGGAGAACAGGTGCCTGGCTTTATCAGAGAGGGTCCCTCCTATCCTGCCCAATCCGATGATGCCAAGGGTTTTGTCATGCATTTCGAAAACTTCGGAAAATGGAGGTTTCCCGAACGAGGTCATGACATTTTTCTCTCCTGTTGGTAATCCGCGAATACACGCAAACATCAGGGCCAGGGCATGGTCTGATACACTGTGATTTCCGTAACCCCCTACATTGGCCACCTTAATGCCACGAGCTGTGGCCGCCTCCACATCAATATTGTCATAACCGGTTCCATACCTGACAATAAATTTCAGGTCTGGTGCCTTCGCAAAAACCTCTTCTCCGATCGGTGTATCCCGGACCAGGATGCCATCTGCTTTCATTGCCAAAGCCTGTTTCGCAGGGACATCCACCCGTTCACCCGGGAATATCTGCAGTTCATAGCCCAAGCCTGGAAAGAGTTCTTTTTCATAATCATAGGATGCGTATCCGGTATCAATAATTGCGACTATTGCCATTTCTTTGCTGTTTATTTTAATGAAATTATATAGGATTCTTACCAGTCAACTACTGATCCGTCAGAATCGAGGTAACTTTCATGGTTTTTCCAGTCATGTCCCAGTTTATCCGCCAGGGCTTCTTCATCAAGTTCTATCCCGAGTCCGGGTCCCACAGGTATAGGGATATGCCCATCGACCACCTCAAATGGTTCTTTCAGGTATCCTTCACCCAGGTTAACCTGCTCCTGGCATAAGAAATTGGGAATACTGGCAGAAAGCTGTATACCCGCTGCAAGGGATATGGGTCCCAGGGGATTATGCGGGGCGATGGAAGCATAATAGGCTTCGGCCATCCCGGCAATCAGCCTGCACTCAAAGATCCCCCCGGCATGGCAAAGGTCGGGTTGCAGGATGGTGGCGGCACCTTTCTCCAGGATCTCCCGGAAGCCCCATTTGGTAAATAAACGTTCTCCCGTGGCAATGGGAATATGTGTTTTTCTTGCCAGCTCAGCCATTATATCCACTTGCTGGCAATTCACTGGCTCTTCAATGAAAAAAGGCTGGTAGGGTTCGAGGGCATGAATCAGGAGGGCGGCGTTCTGGGGACTGATAGCTCCGTGGAAGTCGATGCCTATATCTGCATCATCACCTGCGGTTTCGCGCAACAAAGCGAATCGTTCCACGGCTTTATCGATGAATCCCGGTGAAGCAATAATCCCGGATTGCCTGGCATTCAGCACGCCGGTTTTAAAAGCGGTAAAACCTGCCTCCCTGGCTTTTTTGATCGCTTCAACTGATCTTGCATGGGCATATACACGAACACTATGCCGTGTGGGTCCCCCGAGCAACTCATATACCGGAACCCCCAGGGCTTTCCCCTTGATGTCCCACAAAGCCTGCTCAACCCCGCTGAGCGCGCTGGTGAGTACAGGTCCCCCGCGATAGAAGGCATGCCGGTAAATGGCCTGCCAGTGATGGATCACATGCCGGGGGTCTTTTCCAAGCAGGTATGGTTCTATTTCACTGACGGCAGTGGCCACCGTATCGGCCCTCCCCTCCACGACCGGCTCTCCGAGTCCCACAATACCCTGGTCAGTATGGATCTTTAGGAACAGCCAGCGTGGTTTCACCTTGAAGGTTTCCAATTTAGTGATACGGATTTTTTCCTTATCATTTTCCCGAAAAGCTCCTTCCTCCTCAGGCGAGCGGGCCTGCAAAGTGCCTGGCATGGTCAATGCACCTGTTGCACCTAATGCCATGGACGCAAAGGCCTTTCGCAGGAAGGTACGCCTTGAACGAGCAGTATCAAGCAATTTTTTATCCATGATATATGTGGTTTGTTTTATTTATGATCCTTGTACTGGTCTGCTTCCTGGCTTGAATTAGGACTCGTGGGTTAAAGTTAAAATTTATACGGATTCAATGGTCAGATTTGCTTTTAATTCAATTCTTTTAAATTAATTTTAAATCGGCTTAGTATTCACCTTTCAAAGAAAAATAAAATGAAAAAAGTCTGGATTACACTGATCTCTTTATTATTCATAAGCACCTTAACCCTCTTCTCGCAGACATGGATGCCTTCCTTTTTCTCCAACAATATGGTCATGCAGCAAAATGCAGAAGTCTCTATCTGGGGAAAAGACGATCCAGGCACAAACATTAAAATCTCTGCCACATGGGGAGAGGAGACAGAAGTCAAATCTGGCAGTGATGGCCAGTGGAAAGCTAAAATCCCGACTCCTGTTGCAGGAGGACCCTACTCTGTAACCGTCAAAGGAAGTGAAGTGATCGTTTTAAATGATGTGCTGTGCGGTGAGGTCTGGTTATGCTCCGGACAATCCAATATGGAAATGCCGGTGAAAGGTTACGGTAACCAGCCGATCACCGGGAGCAATGAAGCCATCCTCCATTCAAAGAACACTCAACTCCGTGTTTTTCAGATCGACAAGCAGCCCAGTGCAGTCCCAATGGACGACGTAAAGGGGAAATGGCAGGTAGCCGCACCTTCCACCACCCCGAATTTCTCAGCAACAGCATACTTCTTCGGGGAGTTGCTCCAGGAAATGCTGGGGGTTCCTGTGGGACTCATCGTCACCTCCTGGGGTGGATCCAAAGCGGAGGCATGGATGGACAGTGAATCCCTGAAATCATTCCCTGAAATAAGTATCCCGGATGAGGTCCCGGAACAAAGGCCACACCAGACAGGGACCATCCTGTACAATGGCATGATCCATCCATTTATCGATTATCATATAAAAGGAGCGATCTGGTACCAGGGGGAAAGCAACAGGAATAAGGCATCCCAGTATGCAGAGCTTTTCCCGGCCATGATAACATCCTGGAGAGAATTATGGAATGTTGGCAATTTTCCTTTTTATTTCGTTCAGATCTCACCGTATGGTTACGGATCCTCCGAAGAGTCAAAATATGCGACCGCCCTCCTGCGTGAAGCCCAGCTGCAAGCCATGGAGAAGGTGGAAAATACAGGGATGGTCGTTACTGCAGATATTGGTGATTGTGAATACATCCACCCTGCGGACAAGACAACCGTGGGCCGGCGCCTCGCATACTGGGCCCTGGCAGA
>CAZXOJ010000090.1:9052-14343 GCA_964642325.1 uncultured Bacteroides sp.
TATGCTTTCGGTGATTGTGTGGAAGGCACACTGTTCAATATTGCCGGATTGCCGGCTTCCCCATTCAGAACGGATAGATGGTGAACCTGGGTTGCCATGGTGATTGCCGGCCAGGGTGGAAGGGAAGTGGCGGACCCCTGGGTAAAGCCCGAACGGTCAATGCTTCACATGGTTGCATCAGCCAAAGAGATCAAGGGACCCGTAAAAAGCAACATCATATTACCTGTCCGGGACAATGGACAGGAGGTCCCGGTATACAAGGCCCGATTACCAGCGTCCCAAGTATATGAAATACAGCAATATTCATGATGATCCAAAGAGGAATGTTAAGAAAGAATCAAGAAACATCAGTAAGGATTGCAATAACTGCCCTGCTCGTAGTGGTTGCATCCGTATCATCAGCCCAGCAGATATACAGTGATGGCCGACCCGCAGCAACGATGCGGATGGATGCTGAAGATCATGGTATCATCCTCCGGTACGGTGACGGGCCCGACAAATGCGATATGCTTGGTGCACGTGATGTATGGGTGTTCGAAGATGGCGGAACATACTTCATGCACTACGATGCAGCAGGACCCAAAGGATGGCTCTGTTCTTTGGCTGAGAGCAAAGATCTCATTTCCTGGGAGAAGAAAGGCCCCATCCTCGATTTCGGCAAGCCTGGTGAAGACGACTCGAAATCCGCCTCCTATGGTGTCACCTATCATAATGGTAAAGAATGGCATATGTTCTATCTGGGGACACCCAATGTATCTGACCCTCCGGATCTGGTTCCGTCATTTCCCTATCTTACGATGAAGGCCAAAGGAAGCAGTCCGACAGGCCCCTGGATTAAGCAGAAGTCCGTAGTTCCCTTCCGAACAAAGCCCGGCACCTATTATTCCATTACAGCCAGTCCGGGCCATGTCATTAAGAATGGCGATGAATATCTTCAGTTCTTCAGTTGTACAACTAAAAAGCCTGGAAATCCATCCGTCCAGCGCACACTGAGTATTGCACGAACCAAAGATCTTGATGGTCCGTGGAGGGTGGATGCTCAACCCATGGTTCCCATTGAAGAGCAAATCGAGAATTCCTCGCTATACTACGAGAAAAGCATAAAGACCTGGTTTCTTTTCACCAACCACATAGGGATCGACGATGGAGAGTATACCGATGCCGTCTGGGTTTACTGGAGCAAAGATCTGAATAAATGGGATCGGGCGAACAAAGCAGTCGTACTCGATAGCCAGAACTGCACCTGGTCAAAGAAGTGTATTGGCCTGCCATCTGTTGTCCGGGTTGGCAAGCGACTGGCATTGTTCTACGACGCTCCCGGGGGCAACAGCACCAGCCATATGAGAAGGCACATCGGTTTGGCCTGGCTCGATCTCCCTTTGGAACTTCCAAAAGAAATTAAACTTGAAAAGTAAAACAATAGATATGAAAAACAAACGCCGAGACTTCCTTAAAATGGCCGGCCTGGCAGGATTGAGCCTTCCGGTTGCCAATGCTTTATCTGCACAAAGTGGTGAGAAGGAATACAAAATCAACGATTTCCCAAAGCAAATTGAAGATTCTCAAACAACCCACAAACAAATATTTAATATGTCTGGGTATGCAGCTCCTGCTATCGATAATGTGAGGGTTGGTATTATTGGTTTAGGAAACCGGGGACCAACATATATTAAAACCATGGGCCCTTTAACAGGAGTTCAAATAAAGGCGCTGGCCGAGTTACGTCCTGAAAAAGCCGGACAGGCAGAGAAAATGGCAAAAGACTATGGCCACAATCCGGACATCTATACCGGTGACGAAAATGCCTGGAAAAAGCTCTGCGAGAGAGATGATATAGATCTGGTTGTTGTAACTACTCACTATCCTGCGCATGCAGAAATGGGTGTATATGCGATGAAAAATGGCAAACACACAGCCATTGCCGTTCCTGTAGCAGCCACTATCGAAGAGTGTTGGGATCTGGTAAAAACCGCTGAAGAGACAAAGAGACACTGTATGATGTTGGAAAACTGTAGTTACCATACTTTCCAAATGACCACTTTAAATATGGCCCGTAATGGGTTTTACGGGGAGTTGGTACATGCAGATTGTGCCTATAATTCAAGTAAAATGCGCAATAACTTTTCTAAGAATATGTATTGGAATATGTGGTGGCTGAAGGAATATGCTTCTAAAAAGGGGAATATTTATCCGACACACGGACTGGGGCCTGTTTGTCAAATGATGGATATAAACAGGGGTGACCAGTTTGATTTTCTTGTATCAGTAGAATCAAAAGATTTTATGATGGGTGAAAAAGCTGCAGAATTGAGTGCGGAGGATCCCTTTTATAGTGAATTTGCAGGAAAGGATTACAGGGGGAACATGAATTCAACGCTAATTAAGACAAAAAAAGGACGTACCATTATGCTTCAACACGATGCGACCTGCCCTTCCCCTGAAACATACATTATGGGTGCTTATGGAACAAAAGGAGCATCCTTAAAATATCCCAGTCCACCACGTATTTGTACCGGAAATCACCATTGGGCCTCGCAAGAGGAAACTGATAAAATAATGGAAAAATACAAACCTGAAATAATTAAAACCTTCGATGAAATGGCTAATAATTTAGGTGGTCATGGAGGTTCGGATGCATATAAGAGTTGGCGTTTAATTGATTGTTTACATGGTGGCTTCCCGCTTGACATAGATGTGTATGATTCAGTTGCATGGAGCTGTATTTTACCACTTAGTTCCTGGTCTGTTTATAACAACTCAAATTCAATTAAAATACCTGATTTTACTTCCGGTGAATGGAAAAGCAATGAAAGAAATATGGATATTAACCTCGAAAATGGAAGTGGAAATACCCGAGTGCTCGGTTAATGATTGAACATAGAATAGAAAACCTATGAGAGCTAATAGAATCTTACCTGTCGATATCGTTCTGGCCCCTGAGTGGTGGAACAAACATACGGGAATCACCTTTGACCGCGATTTTTTCTTTCATCCTCTAAAAAGAGTTGAGTGCGAGCAGAAGATGGAGGAAACCCTGTATGAAAGATGGGGCAAATATGGACTGGGAGGGGACAAAGATACCCTACGCCCTGAGATAGGAGCAGTTCACCTGGCAGCAGGTTTTTTACTCTCCGAAATCCTGGGTTGCGAAGTTGAATACAATGAAAACCACCCGCCAGCCGTAAAGTGCAATAACCGGGAGGAGCTGAGGGTTGATGTGGAAGGTGCATTCAAGACCAAAGCATTCAAAGACTTTGAGGCATTATGCAATACTTTGAAGGTAAAACATGGCTACCTCACGGGAGATGTTAACTGGGGAGGATTGTTGAACATCGTTTTGGATATTCGCGGGCAACAGATCTTTCTCGACATGGCCATGGAGGATGAGAATGTGCAGGTTCTTTTCGATGATATATTCAGTGTCATTTCCAAATTTGTCAATTTTGTAGAGCGGGAAACCAGCACCACCTCAATATCGGTCAACAGGGTGGCTCGTTATTACGAAAATCCGCTATTGCTGCATTCGCAGTGTTCCCATACCATGATCAGCACTGAGGATTATGAGCGCTATTTAATGAAATTCGATATAGCATGGGCAAAAAACAACCACCCGTACGGTATTCATTACTGTGGAAACGACCCACACCGTTATGCCGAATCTTTTGCAAAACTACCTTCATTGGATTTTCTTGACGTTGGATGGGGTGGTGATTTAAAAATACTCAGGGAACATTTGCCCAATACCTTTCTAAATATCCGTTTAGATCCCGTAACCCTGAATGATTATTCAGAAAAAGAACTCGAATCTACGATTGTAAGGTTGGTTAGTGAGTCTGGAAATCCTGAACTAACTGGGGTATGTTGCATAAACATGGACGATAAGGTTGAAGATTCTAAGATCACTACCATTTTTCAAACCGTTGCCAATTTGAGGCAAAGCTACCAAACTGGAAATTAATTAAATCCAATGATCCAAATACTGAATCAATGCGATTAAAAACGAATCCTTCAATCAGCCTGGTAGTGCTTGTGCTATCGTCATGGTTCAATGCCCCGCTTTTTGCACAGGATGTTCCCCTGCGCGAAAAAGCCTACAGTTCACGGAGCAAAAGCAATGCTGCCGAATGGCAAAGTGAATTACGCAGTGAGCTTTTTAGCCTGCTCAACCTGAACGACCTTATGTTAATTAAAGAAAAGCCGAAATTAAATCCCTCAGTAATAAAAACTGGCGATAGTACGAGTTACTGCATCAAGGAGCTTGAAATAAATTCAACAGACACACGCAGGATCAGGCTGGTTTTAACCATTCCAAAAACTGCCAGGAAGGATTTGCCTGCCATTGTTTGTATAGCTGGCCATGGTGGTGATAGGTACACGGTTTATAATAATCATAAAATATACAAAAGCTTCGCTACTGAACTAGCTAAAAAGGAGTTCATAACCATATCAGCCGACGTTGGCCAACATGAGGTTTATGAATCGAATCGTACACTCATGGGCGAGCGGTTGTATGATTTAATGCGTTGTGTGGATTACCTGGAGTCGCTCCCAATGGTTGATAAATCCCGCATTGGATGTGCCGGTCTATCCTTGGGCGGAGAGATGTCCATGTGGCTGGGGGCTATGGATCAAAGGATGAAAGTGACGGTAAGTTCAGGTTTCCTGACCTATATGGATCAAATGGAACAGGATCACTGCATGTGCTGGAAATTTGATGGCCTGCGTGAGTTGGTTGATTTCCCAGATATATATTCAATGATTGCACCACGCTTCCTTCAATGTCAGAATGGGTTAAAGGAACCTCCAACGGCCTTTGTCCCGGAACTAGCAAAAAAGGCATTAGCCGAGATTGAGGTTATCTACCAGGATTTTGATCAGAAAAATAAGGTGGAACTGATTATTCATGAAGGTGGACATGAGATTGACCTATCCCCTTTACTTTCCTTTTTCGAAAATCATTTATCCATATGTCCGTAAACCCGCTATCCTCAGGGGCGGGATATAAGGACACACAAAATTTTCTTAAAAATACTTCGATATTTTGTGATAATTTGCATTAAGTATCAGAAATTACCCCGAATAATATCGGGATTGGGCATAAGAAGAATGCCAACGAAAACATTGTAAAAAAATCCTAACCGCCGGGCAGGCGGGGCTGGTCTGTGTAGCGAATCGCATAAGCGGTCGGCAGCAGAATTGCACAAAATTTACAAGCTACGTTCACTTAGACGAGGATTCGAAAAAAACAGGGATATCTTTCCCGCCAGGGCAAGGGCATACTAAGTATTTAT
>CAZXOJ010000091.1:0-3251 GCA_964642325.1 uncultured Bacteroides sp.
TTACAGGTTCATCCTGGTAGCGGAGCTTTCCGCTGGTATCCATACCTCCAGCACATCCAATATAAAGTTCTCCTTCATCTTCCGAGTCCAGGTTTACCAGGATCTTTCCATCCAGGACTCCACGTTCCAGCTGGAAGGCACCTGTCATGCCGGTTTCTTCATCAACTGTAAGGAGTACTTCTATGGGACCGTGCTCCAGGCTATTATCCTGTAGAACAGCCAGGGCAGCTGCGATCCCCATTCCATTGTCTGCACCAAGTGTAGTCCCCCTGGCTTTCACCCAGTCCTCATCAATATAAGCATCAATGGGATCATTCTCAAAATCATGATCGGTATCGCTGTTTTTTTGTGGGACCATATCCAGGTGGGCCTGCAGGATAACTCCCTGCCGGTTTTCATAACCTGAGGTTGCCGGTTTCTTAATAATGACATTCCCGGTTTTGTCAACATAGGTCTTCAGTTCCAGTTTTTCACCAAACTCTTTGGCAAATATCACGGCCCTGTGTTCCATTTTGGAGGGCCTTGGGATCTGCGTCAATTCATAAAAGATCTCCCACAATGATGGGGGATTCAGGTTTTTAATCTCAGCGCTCATGGTATAATGATTTTATAATGGTTAACCAATGTCATTCAGGTTTTTGTCCGGATGGAAGTTCCAACCCGTATCCATGCTTCTTATCAGATTCCAGGAGTTTGTATGCAAGGAATATGGAGACGATCCCGCAGATAACCAGTGTCAAGATGGGTATGGTATAATCATATACCTTTTCTCCTGCGCGTATGGCTTCCAGGTCGGCCTTGTTGATAACATCCAGGAGGGCCCCAATACCCCAGAAGAAGAGTCCGAGTCCCCAGTTCTGTATGGTAAACATAGTGGCATAGGCAGTCCCCAGCCTGCTCTCAGCCACAATTTTGGCCACCGATGGCCACATGGCTGCAGGTACCAGGGAGAAGGCAATCCCAAGGCTGAGCAATCCCAGGTATCCCAATGTCACGCTATTGAATACAGAAAGGGCCAGGTGCGCGAATATCAGCAGCAGGGACCCCAGGATCATCAATGATGCAGCCCTCCCCTTCTTGTCAACATAATTGCCGAATACGGGGGTGAACAGTATGGTACCCAGGGGGATCAGGCTGGCTGTTTTCGGACCGTTCCTCAACCATACACTTAATGTATCTTCCCAGAGTGTGGTAATAAAAAAGACAAAAAGCGTCAGCAGAAGCAATACGGAGATTATCTTTCCTCCCCTGTTCTTGATGTTGGCAGGAACCATTGAAAAGGAAAGTCCAAAAAAGAAGAATGCCACTATTACACTGGCATTGCCAAGCACCTGGCTGCCGAAAAGTATCACAGCACCCTCCCCCGGTGCCAGGTCATAGGAGAATCCGAATTTGTTCACAAGCAGATCCGGTGCATACTGGATGAATGGGAACACGGCCGCATAAAAGGCCAGGCAGAGAAAAGCAATATACATAAATCCTGGGTTCTTCAGAAGCTTGAAAAGGTCCGTGAACTTGAATTCCTCCTTGGGACCATTATCCTGCTGGGCATCCTGCCTGTCTATCTTTATATCAAAGATCATATAGATCAGGAACATGATAAGCCCTATGCCGATCAGGGTAGCAGCAAAACTTACGGCCGGTGCGACCATGCCTTTGGCGATGTCAATAGAAATGGCCATGCCCAGGGCGGTTCCAAGTCTTCCGAATCCCATATTTACGGCCATGGCAAGAGCCAGTTCAGATCCTTTGAACCATTTTACGATCGTCCTTGTCGCCACCACACAAACTACTTCGAGTCCGGATCCAAACATAATCCTTCCGACAATCATCATGGTCATGGTAATGCCATGTTCTTCCCCGAAAAATCCATGAGCTGCCAGTGCAGTGATGGAAGCTCCCAGGGTTGCCAGTCCCCCGAAAGCCAGTCCGGCCACCCGCACGCTCCATTTGTCAAGGATCATTCCTCCAAGAATGATCATACCGAACATGTTGGCAATGGTTGTAAGCCCTATTAAACGGCCAAATTCCTCGCTGGTAAAACCCATCTGGCTTTCCATAAGTCCTTTCAGTCCTGAAAAGAAATCCTGGAACCAGTAGGTACCAAACATCAGTCCGCTGACAAGCACAAGGACCAGCCAACGCATCGCTGCCGAATCCCGCAAGGTCTGTTTTACTTTCTCCATAATAAAATTCTTGAGTTCAACAATTTAAGATTTCTTAAAAATAAGAAAAATAAGGTGCCGTCAAACTGACATAGTTCATATCCCTGATGTTTTGCAACTATAAAAAATTGTTAAAAACCCCCTGAAGAATAACCATTTGCCCGGGATAACGTAATTTTGGAATAATATTTGTCCGATCTTTTATAAATTTCAGGATCATGAAAAAAGTAATTATTCTTTCAGTTTCAGCACTCTTTTTCATCTCAATTTCGGGACTGGCACAGGAAATATCTAATGTCAAGTGGTATTCAATTGAGGAAGCTGAGAAGCTCAACAAACAACAACCCAGGAAGATTATGATCGACGTATATACCGACTGGTGCGGCTGGTGTAAGAAAATGGACAAGGAGACCTTTAACCATCCCGTGATCGCAGACTATATCAACGAAAATTACTACCCGGTAAAATTAGATGCCGAATCTAAGGAAGAGATTGTTTTCAACGGTACTACCTACAAACATGTTGCCCAGGGGGCAAGGGGTTATCATGAACTTGCCGCAGGACTCCTCAACGGGAAAATGTCCTATCCTTCCGTCGCTTATATGAATGAAAAAATGGAACTGCTTGGTGTAATACCGGGGTATTTAACCGCTCAAAAAATTGAATCCCTGCTGAACTATATCGCAGAGGATAAGTATACCTCCGAATCCCTCGAAGAATACCAGAAAAACTTCAAGAGCAAAATAGACGCTGACAGAACAACAATTAATTGACTTTACCTGCTGCCAGGGAGACTGGCATGGAAAGAATGGCCCCGTACTGGTACACTGAGACCCTTTCCATCAGCAGGATTTCATCCCCAATATTGACCTGGACCTCAGCCCGGTCCGGTACCCTGTAGTAAAGGGCATTGGTTTGCATGGGCAGCTGGTCACCCAATCCATAATTATTCAGTCCCTCAACTTCCCGCTGTCGTTTTACGGTCAGGCTGACCACGACTGAATTATCCACATGCTGGGTGAGAATTCCACTGTTTGATGAGAATTCAAATAATTCTTCATGCTCAAATACCTCTCCTGCAGTAGG
>CAZXOJ010000091.1:3351-14177 GCA_964642325.1 uncultured Bacteroides sp.
TGCTATTCCTGTCAGGAGCATCCCTGATGCTCAGGTATTTTTCTGCGAAGCGGTAATAGGGTCCGCGGATATACCGGGTCTTTACCACATCAACCGTTACCTTGAAGGTAGTCTGGGGAAGGGCATAAACATAGCCTGTCTGCAATTCCGAGCTTGATGTGTTCACCGGAACCGTTTCGATGACAGATTTCGGTCCGCTGCATCCATACATGAACAATGTAACGGCCAGCAAAAATTTAAATATGGTCTTCATCGTATATGCCTTTTATATATTGAAACGCAAATCCAAGTGATTCTATGATGTCTCCGGCGATCAAAGATTCTTCAGAAGAATCATCCGAAGCCAGGTCTCCAGCCAGTCCATGCATATAAACGCCCAGTATGGCTGCATCACGCGGATTATATCCCTGTCCGAGCAAAGATAAAATTATTCCCGTTAATACATCACCACTCCCGGCAGTAGCCATCCCGGGATTGCCTGTCGTATTGAACCAGCAACTGCCATCGGGACAGGCAATACTGGTGTGGGCTCCCTTCAGTACTACTATTACCTTATGCTTGATGGCAAAATCAATCTGCATCCTGACACGTTCATACCCGGTTTCTGCCTTTCCCGCCAGTCTCTCAAACTCCCTGGGGTGGGGTGTAAGTATCGTGTCCTCCGGTAGTAGGGATATCCATTCCGGATGCTCAGAGAGCATATTCAGGGCATCGGCATCCACTACCAGGGGAACCTTTACTGACTTTATCAGTTCATGTATTGCCCGGCCCGTATTGGGCTTGCAACCCAGTCCCGGTCCGATCCCAACAGCGGAATAAGGCTGGAGTCCGGGTACACCCGTAAAAATTATATCCGACTCATCAATACTGATCAGGGCCTCAGGCACAGTGGTCTGAAGGATCTTGTACCCGAACCTGGGTACATGCCCTGTGACGAGGCCTGTTCCGGTTCGAAGACAGGCCCTGGCCGCCAGTACGGCCGCTCCCATCATGCCATAACATCCGGCTATCAGCAGGCAATGTCCGTAAGTACCTTTATGGTCAAATTTCATACGTGGTTTCAGCAGGTCCCTGACATCTCCGGCTTGAATATAATGCCAGGGGGATGCTGACTCCTCAAGGATGTCCTGATGGAGCCCAATGGGCAATACCTCCCAAATGCCAACATATGCATGGTTTTCCGCAAAAAAGAAGGAGAGCGACGGTGCCTGGAGGGCCAGTGTGAAATCGGACTGCAGGATGGCATCCGGGTCATTTTCGGTATTGTCTTCCCCGTATAGTCCGCTGGGGATATCTATGGCTATCCGTAGATTGGGCAATCCATTCACATAGGTGATGACATCCCTGGCCAATCCTTCCAGCCTTCGGGTCAGTCCGGACCCAAAAAGCGCATCCACCAGGATAATCCCCGGGTCCTCCACAATCAATGAAGAAACCTTTTCCAATTCCGAAATCTTAGCGCCTGGTATCTCCTGCAATCTATCCAGGTTGGTACGGGCATCTACAGATAATTTATCTGATATCCTGACCAGATGAACCTCAACCAGGTAATTATTCTCCATCAGCATACGGGCAACTGCCAGTCCATCCCCCCCATTGTTCCCCGGTCCGATCAGGAATAAAAAGGGATGGTTGTTATCAAACATCTCGGTTATCCATGATGCGATCTGCATGGAGGCCCTCTCCATCAGATCAATTGAGGCAATTGGCTCATTCTTAATGGTATAATCATCGATTTTCCGAACCTGCGTGGAAGTAAATATTTTCATCTGCATAAAAAATTATTCCAATCCCTAAGTTAAGATATTCTTTCCTCACATCATCCACAACATCAAAAGATTGCGGGGCAGTGAAGAAAAGATTTCTATATTTGTCGAATTAAAATTATCACTAACCTAATTCTCCTGATATGTTAAAAGGGCATCCCAAGGGACTTTTCGTCGCGTTTTTTGCCAACATGGGTGAGCGTTTTGGCTATTACACCATGATTGCCATTTTCGTTCTGTTTCTCCAGGCCAAATACGGATTTGACTACGCAAAAGCATCGCAGTATTTCGGCTTATTCCTGGCCTGTGTTTACTTCCTCCCGCTTTTTGGTGGTATCATTGCAGACCGCCTGCTGGGCTATGGAAAGAGCATTAGCCTGGGACTCATTGTCATGTTTGCCGGGTACCTGATGATCGCTATACCTACTACGATGGACGGAGGACTCCCCCTTATTATTGCGGGACTTGTAGTGATCAGCATGGGTACAGGGCTTTTCAAAGGGAACCTGCAGGTGCTTGTCGGAAACCTTTACGATGACCCTAAATACAGCAAGAACAGGGATGTCGCCTTTAATATTTTCTATATGGGGATCAATGTCGGTGCGATGTTCGCTCCGACCGCTGCCGAATCGATCAGCAATATGATGCTGAATCGTTACAATCTTTTTTATAAGGCAGATATCCCGGCGCTGGCACATAAGTACCTTGGTGGTGATGCAGGTGTTGAAGCAAGCCTCAGGGGATTTGCCAGTGAACAGGGAGCATTTGCAGATTTGGGAGGTGATCTTGTAGGCTTTTCAACATATTACATCAATCACCTGGCTGAATCCTATCACTGGGCATTCGGTGTGGCATGCCTGTCGCTTGTGGCATCCATGCTCATCTTCTGGGGATTCAGGAAGTATTACAAACACGCTGACCTTTCAGAAAAGCAAAAGGCCCAAGATGAGACACTCAGTAGCAAAATGGTTGTGCTTACATCCACACAGGTACGGGAAAGGATGATTGCCCTCTTCCTTGTATTCTTTGTGGCCATGTTCTTCTGGATGTCCTTCCACCAGAATGGTGCAGCAATGACGGCCTTTGCAAGGGATTATACCGTTGATTCAGTCGGCCGGTTTACTAATATCTGGTTCGACCTCTTCGGATTGCTGCCCATATTCCTCTCCCTCCTCGGATTGATTTTTATGATCCGAAAAAAGAGCACAGGGAGACAGAAGCTGATTGGCTTAATTGTATTTGTAGGGTTTGCCATCATCGCCTATCTGCGAATCAGCGGGTACTCAGATTCCAATGACTTTACCCCTCAGAAATTCCAGCATTTCAATCCATTCTTTATCGTGGCCCTTACACCACTTGTGGTTGGTTTGTTTACCTGGCTGGCATCACGCGATAGTGAACCTTCTGCGCCGAAGAAAATCGGTATTGGCATGATCATTACCTCGGTCGGTTTTACCGTCATGATCATTGGCTCCCTCAGCCTGATGGGTTATTCACCTGGCGATATCGGCGAGATCAGGGCCCCGTCTGACAGGCTGGTCGGTCCCTACTGGCTCATCACCACCTATTTCACACTGACGATAGCGGAATTGTTCCTTAGTCCCATGGCATTATCCTTCATATCCAAGGTCGCTCCACCCCAGTACAAGGGTATGATGCAGGGCGGATGGCTTGCCGCCACAGCCATCGGGAACTACGGCGTGGCCCTGGTCGGGATCTTCTGGAACAAGGTACAGTTATGGGTGTTCTGGAGCATACTGGTAGTTGCCTGCTTCCTGGCTGCGTCCTTTATCTTCTCCATATTGAAAAGGCTGGAGAAAGCTACGGAATCATAACATCAGGAAATACAGACAAATTTTTAAGAGCCGGGATTATTTTTTCCCGGCTTTTATTTTGGGGATATACCGCTGCATTGGGAAGCGGTAGGAGATGGTATAATTAAAGGTTGCCGTAGCCCTGCTGCTACCCTTGCCAAAACCCGGAATATTATATGGAACAAACTCCTCTGTTCCGGACTGGTAAAACTTGATATTTAAAAAAACAGACCATCCCATGAAAAAATTCCGGAACACCTCTGCCCTCATACCTCCACCCAGGCTGATCCAGTGGGCATGCAAATTGTATTTTTCAATCTGTCCATCATTGAAATCACCCCAGTATGGATCGGGGACAGTAATATTCTCAGCCTCTTGATTGAAAAGGGAAAAACCATACCTGCCCCCGACATACATCATCTCGTATACATCCACCTGTTTATCATAATTTAACATGTTTACATCCGCCCCAATCCTGGTAAACATTCCGCTGGATGTGTAAGAGTAGTTATCCTGGTTTATCTTAACATGCTGGTAACCAAGGTCGATAACAGGGTAAAGATCCTGTTTCATTTCATAGTCCACAGAGATTGTATAGACCATCCTGTCCGGATCAAAATACAAAAGAGCCAGGCTTCCCAGGTCATAACTGATCCTTGGTCCCCGTACCCTCATCCCATCCTGGGCATTCATTTGAACCAAAACTGCCAATAAAACCAGCAGGCTAAAGAAATATTTTAAGGTTTTCTTCATTATCCAGGTTGGCAACGTTATTTATCATAGAAATAGAATCTATCAAATGCCTGGTATATGATAATCCACTCATTTCAAAGGTATTGGTAAAACCACACTCATATGAGACAAGAGCAGGCACCACGGTATAAATGAAAACCAATGTATCAACCAGGCTATCTGCATGTAATATCATGGTACTTGATAAAGCATTCATATCCATAGGAAAACTGAATTTGGTCACACTGTTTTTACTGTCATATAAGAGGCTGTCCTTTCCTTCACCCTGAAGTGTAAAATTATTAACGAAAACATCTAGCTCCTGTTCCCCATCCCACCCGTAAAATCCAGCATTGACCACAGAGAGGACAGATTGGGTGCATATCCCTCCACTTTCACAGGAAGGATACACTGCCAGATAGAATAATACCAGGACCAGCGGGAATTTTTTCAAGCTGTTTCAGTTTGGGCCATTCGAATATAGAAAAATTGAGCAAATAATAGTAAATTCAGGTGTAAATAATAAATCCCTTATTCATGGCCTACCGCACTTTCAATCCATATACCTGTAAAGAGGAAGCCAGGTTTAATTTTATCTCGAAAACAGAATTCAATGAGAAACTCAACCTGGCTGAAAGTAGTTTTAAACAATGGAAATTCACCTCCCTTGAAGAGCGCAGCAAGATACTGATGAAAGTAGCAGACCTCCTGGAGAAAGAGGAAGAAAAACATGCCAGGATCATTACCACTGAAATGGGAAAACCCATCAGCCAGTCCCGCACCGAGGTTGCCAAATGTGCTTGGGTATCAAAGTATTATGCCGAGAAAGCCGAAAAGTTCCTTGCCCCAGTAAAAATGGAATCAACAGCCCTTGAAAGCTATACTCGCTTTGATCCTCTTGGGATCATTTTTGCTGTGATGCCTTGGAATTTCCCATACTGGCAGGTATTCCGCTACATCGCACCCAATTTCATGGCAGGGAATACAGGTTTGTTGAAGCATGCATCCAATGTGCCCCTGTGTGCCATTGCGATGGAACAGGTATTCCTGGATGCAGGTGCTCCCGAAGGGATATTCCAGAACTTGCTGATCAATTATGACCAGGCCAGCCAGGTCATCAAGCACCCTGCCGTCAGGGGTATCACACTGACCGGCAGCAACTATGCAGGATATAAGGTAGCGGAATTGGCCGGAGCCATGGGTAAAAAAACGGTATTGGAACTGGGTGGGTCGGATCCTTATGTCATTTTCGCTGATGCTGACCTTGAGCAGGCAGCTGAAACGGGGATCATGGCGCGTTTCCAGAACAATGGTCAAAGCTGCATAGCCGCTAAAAGATTCATTGTCCAGGAGGATGTCTATGAATCATTCTTATCACTCTTCCAGGAAAAGGTGGAAGCACTCAAAGTAGGTGACCCAATGGACCCGGAAACAATAATCGGTCCTGTAGCACGCAAAGACCTCCTCCTTGAACTGGAGGACCAGTTACAGCATATCCTTACCCAGGGTGGAAAGATCCTCACCGGTGGCAAAAGGCACAGTCCAAAATCACTCATCCTTGAACCTACCATAGTTACTGGCCTGCCTATTGATGCCCCCATCAACCAGGACGAGCTTTTTGGTCCCGTGATACCCGTCTTCTCCTTCAAGAAGGAACATGAAGCCGTTGAAATGGCCAACAATACACCCTTTGGACTCGGGTCCAGCATCTGGACCGGCAGCCGTGAAAAAGCGGACCGCATAGCCCCAAGGATTGACGCTGGAACCGTAGCCATCAATGGCATGGTAAAATCTGATCCTAACCTGCCTTTCGGAGGTGTTAAAGCTTCCGGTTATGGACGTGAATTAAGCGAGAACGGTATGCATGAGTTCCTGAACATTAAAACAGTCAGTTACTTTTAATAAATCAGGTATCCCTTACCAGGGACCCTTGATGGTATTTTTGGAAAGCGCTTTCTGTAGCAGACCAAGAAATCGGCTGCGCGGGATTTCTTCAGCCCCGAGGCTCTCCAGGTGGGGGGTAGACTGCTGGGCATCGATCAAGCTAAAATGGTGTCTCCTGGCAAAGTCCACCAGGTGATAAAGAGCCACTTTCGAAACATCCTTCTGCAGGTGGAACATGGATTCACCAAAGAAAGCCCCGCCGAGGGAAACACCATAGAGTCCCCCAACAAGCTCCCTTTTTGCAAAAACTTCCACGCTATGTGCATAACCTTCCTCATGCAGCCGGATATAGGCATCTCTCATATCCGCGGTGATCCATGTGCCATCCTGTCCGTGACGGTGAACTTTTGAACATTGACTGATCACATCCGGAAAGCGGCTATCCATACGGATCTCGAATTCTTTTTTCCGTAAAGTCTGGTCAAAGCTCTTGGAAACTTTGAATTTTTCCGGGAACAACACCATTCTCGGATCTGGTGACCACCATAGGATAGGTGAGCCTTCGGCATACCATGGGAATATGCCTTTTGAATAAGCTTCAAGGAGGACCGTAATATCCAGGCTGCCCCCGGCTGCCAGCAATCCATCCTCCCCGGCCAGGGCTATTTCCGGGAAATACCCCCTGTCAAAAACATTACTCATTTTCGTTTGGGGCCATGTTTCGGGCCATCAGGAAACGTTAAACAAACGGCTGTACCTTTTCCTTCTTCACTTTCGACCGTAAATATTCCATGATTCATCCCTACAAAATCCTTGACCAGGGAAAAACCAAGTCCAGAACCCTTCTCATTGGCCGTTCCTGGTGTAGAAAAACTCTCATTCGACTGAAGCAGCCTTTTCAGGTTGTTGCCGCTGATGCCTATACCAGTATCAGCTATACATATCCGGGTTGATCCTTCTCCGGCCTCTGTACTGATGGTAACGCTTCCCCCTTCCGGTGTAAATTTCAGGGCATTGGAAATTAAATTTCTGAGCACAGTGCGAAACATATCCTCATCACAGTAGATGGAAGCAGTAAGCTCAACCTGGTTCAAAATCTGGATATTTTTTTCCTGGGCCTGGAGGTGGAGAACATCCATCATCCCGATCACCGAATATACCGGTATCACTGTGGGAACTACCTTTAATTTCCCTGTCTGGAGGCGGGTCCAGTTCAGCAGGTTGTCGAGCAGGTACAATCCCCGCTTATTGGTATCATGGATGGTCCTGACAGCCCGCTTTACATCCTTCTCCGAGAGGTTTTCCAGGTTTTCGTCCAGTGATTCAGTAAGTGATTGTATTATCGTAAATGGATTGCGCAAGTCATGGCTGATCACCGACTGGATCTTGTTCCTTGACGATACCAGCTGTTGGAGCTCCTTGTTCTGCTTTTCGATTTGTTCCTTTTGCCGGTTGAGTTCTGCATTTACCTCCTGTTCATACTGCAGGCGGTCGCTCAGGAATTGTTTTTCCATCTTCTCCAGGGCCAGTTTTATCTCCGATTCCTTTTTATCAGCCAGCATATTTTCCTGGCGGCTGATCAATTCCGTCACCAGCCGGGGAATATGCAGCAGCATAAACCCGAACAGGGCAATGTACATAGATTTGTAAAAATGCCCCGCACGGTCAGATGACACAACCTGCGCTAACAGTTCAGGATCGACACTGTCGATTCTCAGGTAATAATTCAGGTTAAAACAGAATATGGTGAAAAGGGTTGCAAAGATGACCAGTTTCCTGTCATAACGCAATACGGACATGAAAAGCAGGATGAAATATATGTAAATGGAAGCAGTGGTGGATACGGCAATTGGGACAAACAGGCGTGAATACATATAAGTATGCAGGGAGAGCACCCCTATATCCACAACAATCGAAACATACCTTACCCAGTAACCGATCTTGTCCTTCCTGAACAGCACCAGCAGGAAGAGGTTGTATACGACAAAAATGGAGATAGGCACGAGAGACCAGGAAGCTTCCCGCACCAGTCCCTTGGCATACATCACCCCGATCAGGGCAAGTACCAGTCCCACAAGCACCCACCTGAACCGCAAGGCGATCCTTTCCCCCCTTACTCCCCCATCCCGGTACAGGTATTGAAGGATTTCAGAATCTGCAGGCAGGGTTTTTTTCATAGGGTTGAGCAGTTAGTATCAGGGCATCAGAATATAAACAAATTAGAAAGATTATTATTGTCTTTTAAAAATCACACCCTTAATAATTGTTAAATGGTTTAAATTAGCTGCAATGATTAGTAACTTTAATCGTCTTTAGTTTGCATTCATACCAACCAAATCCTTAATATGTTTCGCAATTATCTGATTACCGCATTCCGGTCCCTGATCCGGCAAAAAGGTTTTTCATTTATTAATATCCTTGGACTCGCCATCGGGCTTGCCGCTGCACTCCTGATCCTGCTTTGGGTGCAGGATGAATTGAGCTTCGACAAGTTCCATGAGCATGCTGACAGGCTCTACCGGGTGGAGGAGGACCAGTATTATTCAGGGGAGGTTTATCATGTAAACGTAACACCCTATCCCAGTGGTCCGGTCTGGAAAGACGAGATCCCGGAGATTGAAGATGCCTGCCGCTACCAGTGGCCCAGTGGCATGCTGTTCACTTACGGGGAAAAGGCTTTTTATGAGGGAGGTTGTGTGGCGGTTGACTCCACCTTTTTTAACCTGTTCACCTATGATTTCCTCCACGGGAACAAAGCCACTGCCCTGACTCAACCCTATTCTGCAGTGCTGACTGAAGAAGCGGCGGAAAAGTACTTCGGGGATGAAAATCCGGTCGGGAAATCGTTCACTGCCAATAGCCAGTTCGAATTCACCGTGACGGCCGTATTAAAATCCCTCCCAAAAAATTCCATTAACCAGTTTGATATCCTGGTCCCGTTTGACTTCCTGAAAGAAACCGGGCAGTACGATGACCGCTGGGGCAGCAATTCCATACGAACGTATATCAAGCTTTATAAAAATGCTCTCATTGATTCGGTTGACAGCAAGCTTACCGCAGTTGTGAAGAAATATAATGAAGATACTACAACTGATTTCATGGCAGCTTCATTTACAGGGGTACACCTGCATGAATATTGGGGATACGGGCATGATCCCGGTGCCATCGTTTTCGTTTACATCTTTTCAGCCATTGCCATTTTTGTACTGCTCATCGCCTGCATCAATTTCATGAATCTATCTACGGCCAAATCCTCCACCAGGGCAAGGGAGATTGGTTTGCGCAAAGCTTCCGGTGCCAGCAAAAGGGCAATCATCATACAATTCTTTGGAGAATCTGTTTTACTTGCCTTTATCTCGCTAATATTTGCCCTGATCATTGTGAGCTCCATACTGAAGGTATTCAACATTGTATCCGGCAAAGAACTGGACTTCAGCAGCTTGCTTACTCCACAATTCATTATTGCGATGATCCTGGTGACCCTTATTGCGGGACTGATCTCCGGGATCTATCCTGCTTTGTACCTGTCAGCCTTCCGGCCGATCAAGGTGCTCAAAGGAGACCTGAGTTCTGGAATGAAGAGCGGTTGGTTCAGAAAAGTACTGGTGATAGTCCAGTTCACGCTGTCTGTTTTTCTCATCATCGGGACGGTGATCATTTACCGACAGCTCAATTACATGAAAAGCAAGGATCTCGGATACGACCGGGAAAACATGTTCTATTTCCAGATGCGGGGGCAAATAAAGGACAATTACCAGACCATCAAAGACGAATTTCTCAGGGACCCGCAAGTGCTCGGTGTCAGTGCCGCCAGTCACCAGCCACATCAAATTGGCAGTAATTCAGGGGGAGGGGACTGGGACGGCAGAGATCCCGACATGGATGTACTGATCGGCAACAACATCGTCGATTATGATTTTATTGAAACAATGAAAATTGAATTGAAGGACGGCAGGAGTTTCTCAAGAGAATTCCCAGGCGACATGGCCAGCATGGAAGATACTTCGGCAAATTTCATGATCAATGAAGTACTGGAAGAAATCATGGAAAAGGAAAATGCTGTGGGGGAAAGGTTCCAGATGTGGGGAATGCAGGGCCGGATTGTCGGTGTGATGAAGGATTTCCATTATCATTCAGTAAGAACGAAGATCGAGCCCCTGATATTTATGCTCGGATTTGAAGAATATCTTTCATGGATCGTGGTAAGGGTTGCCCCGGGGGACCTTACAAAAACGATGAAGGACCTGGAAAAGACATGGACTGAGATTATGCCGGGATATCCCTTCGACTACAGTTTTGTGGATGAATCCATTGACCAGATGTACCGGACTGAAGAACGGCTTGGGACCCTTTTGAAATATTTTACCATACTGGCCATTATCATTGCCTGCCTGGGTTTATTCGGACTCGCCTCCTTTACCGCGGAACAACGCACGCAGGAGATCGGTGTCAGAAAGGTCATGGGTGCCAGGGTCAGTACAGTCATGATGTTACTGTCAAAAGAGTTTTCCGTACTCGTTATCATTTCATGCCTGATTGCCATCCCTGCCTCTCTGTTAGTCATGGGAAAGGTATTTTTGCAGAATTTTGAATACCGGACTGATATGGCCTGGTGGATATTCCTGGCTGC
>CAZXOJ010000092.1:0-14094 GCA_964642325.1 uncultured Bacteroides sp.
CATATATTTTTATGCGAACCTCTCCTGCTTTGTCTGTCTTTATCTTTATCTTCTTTATATAGAACCTATCATCCTTGTACTTTATGTCTATCTTTGCCTTCTCTGGAAGTAATAATCCATAACTCCCCGTTTCATGTTCAAATAAAAATATATGGCAACGTAGCATGGGCCGTGTATTATATGCATAATACCTGGAAATATAAAGGGGAACCTTATGATGGTAATTCAGTCAGGGCGACTTTCCTTGAAAAAGAAGATGCTAAATGGAAGATAGCACTTAATATTACTTCAGGATTAAATCCGTGTAAAAAAGAAGAATATAGTGTTCAAAAGCAATACTTAAAAGACAAGTAATGATACATTGGGGGGGTACGTGGCTGTACCCCCTTTATATATTCATATCTATTCAGATTATAGTTGTATTCTTTACTGTATACCATCAATAAAAAAAGCCTTATACTATATCAGTATAAAGCTTTGATTATCAATAAGTGAACCCGAAGGGACTCGAACCCCCAACCTCCTGATCCGTAGTCAGGTGCACTATCCAATTATGCTACGGGTCCTTTTCAACTACTCTCCACGCCATGTGTCCGCTTACAATTCCATATGATCCGGAAGACAGGTCTGAATTTCGTGGTGCAAATATATTAAAGAAAACAAAAATCCACAATGTATTATTGGTATATTTGGCCGTCAAAATCCTGATAGGTGAAATGAAGTTTACAGATTTTAAACTCGATGATAGGTTATTAGAAGCCATTGATTACATGGGTTTTGAAAAGGCGACCCCTGTTCAGGAGCTTGCCATACCAGAAATCCTAGATGGAAATGACCTGATATGTTGCGCTCAGACAGGCACAGGTAAGACTGCTGCCTTCATACTTCCCATCCTGAATAAACTGGCAATTGATAATAATCCAGGCACCGATACACTGGTGATCGTTCCTACACGTGAACTGGCCGTACAGATACACCAACAGATACAGGGTCTCTCCTATTTTGTTTCTGTCGGCTCCCTTGCCGTTTATGGTGGTGGTGATGGTAGTGAGTGGGACCAGGAAAAAGTTGCCCTGACCAAGGGAAATGACATCATAGTCGCAACCCCTGGGAAGCTTATTGCCCATTTGAGAATGGGGTATGTAAAGTTTGACAAGATCAAACACCTGATCCTCGATGAGGCAGACAGAATGCTGGATATGGGCTTTTTTGACGATATCCAGAAGATTATTTCCTTTCTTCCCGAAAATAGGCAAACATTGCTTTTCAGCGCTACCATGCCACCCAAAATAAGGGATCTGGCCAAAGAAGCCCTTGTTGATCCTGCTGAGATCAATATAGCTATGTCAAAACCTGCGGAAGGAGTACTTCAGGCTGCATACCTGGCAAATGATGAACAGAAGATCCAGCTGATACATTCGCTGATAGCTGATAAACCCGAATACCAGAGCATACTTATTTTCAGTGCTACCAAAAAGTCAGTAGCTGACATCGCAAAGTCCCTGAAAAAGCAAAATTTCTCTGTAGAGAAGATATCTTCTGACCTTGAACAAAGGGACAGGGAGGAAGTGCTTGGAAAATTCAAAGCCAGGCAGGTCAGGGTATTGGTCGCTACTGATGTGCTGAGCCGGGGTATAGACATCAAAGACATCAGCCTGATCATTAATTATAATGTCCCGGGTGATGCAGAAGATTATGTCCACCGCGTGGGACGGACGGCACGGGCTGAATCTACTGGAGTTGCCCTCACCCTGGTAAACAGGGATGATATGTTCCGGCTAAAAAAAATAGAAGAGCTGATCGAAAACGAGATCCTCAAGCTACCTGTACCCTCAGAGCTGGGTCAGAGTCCCGAATGGGATCCCGGTTTCCGTCCTACGAATTCCAGGTATAAAAAGAAGCACAAGAAGAAGGGCAAGAAGTAGTAAAAAACCGGTCCAAGGGAAGCAGTCCGGTTCCAGGTAAATCTTTTGCTGTTAATTCCAGAATTTAATATAGAATGCTATAATAATGGCAATAATAACAATGGAGTTGATAACATCCCAATTATTATAGCTTGCCCGGGTAGCTGCCCTCTGTTCTGGAGTTGATGAATAAAAGGTGACACCGACAAGCTTTGCCTCATTGGCCCGTTCGGTAAAGAAACTCACTACGAATATCACCATCAGACAGATACCGAACAAAAAAATTTCATAATGCAGCCAGTTGGGGGCTACCCAGATGGCATGGTACCAGGTATCCTCAGGCACTGATTTACCAAATATATTAAACGCAAGGCGAACCATTCCGAGTACAAACCCTGTTGCAAGCCCAGCAAAGCCTGCCTTTGGAGTCGCTCTCTTCCAGAAGACACCCAGCAGGAATACTGCGGCTATTCCTGGAGCCAGGAGGGATTGGACATCCTGCAGGTATTCATATAGCACTTTCCCAATACCCTTCATCACAGGTATCCAGGCAATACCAAGAGCAACGATCACGACCGTGGCCAAACGGCCTACATATACCAGGTGTTTCTCGGATGACTCGGGTTTGTATCTCTTATAGAAATCAACCGTGAACAGGGCTGCTGATGAATTAAACAGGGAGGCCAGCGAACTCATCAGGGCAGCCAGCAAGCCACCAACCACTACTCCTTTCAGTCCAACTGGCAGGAGTTCAGAAACTAAAAGTGGAAATGCTGAATCTGAGTCCTGAAGGTCAATCAACCCTTTTTCATTTAAGGCAAAGGCAATCATTCCGGGGATCAGGAAGATAAAGACAGGCAGCAGCTTAAGGTAGGCACCGAAAATGGTTCCCCTCCTGGACTGTTTCTGGTTTCGTCCGGAAAGTACACGCTGAACAATATACTGGTCTGTGCACCAGTACCAGAACCCGATGATGGCTGATCCCAGGATCACCCCTGTCCAAGGGAATTCTGGATCTTTGGGTGACCTCATCAAACCCATCATGGAATCTCCTTCTGGTGTAAGATTTTGACTGCAAATGGCCTCCAGTTCTGCCCATCCCCCGACTTTATTAAGCCCAATAACAACAATGGTAATGGATCCGATCAACAGGATTGGTGTTTGTAAAACAGAGGTATATAAGACGGATTTCATACCACCGATTACCGTATAGATCCCTGTAATAATCACCAGCCCAATTGCACCAAACCAGAAAAAGTCTATGCCCCAGATTGACTCTATCCCGAAAACCTCTTTGAACACGATCCCGCCGGCATATACAGTGACCGCCACCTTGGTGAGGACATAGGAGACCAGTGATATAATGGATAGCAGGGAACGTGAAGCTGAATTATAGCGTTTTTCCAGGAATTCTGGCATGGTGAACACGCCACTCCTCGCATAAAATGGGACGAACAACCATCCCAGTACCAGGATCATCCATCCATGCATTTCCCAGTGTGCCATGGCCATACCGCTGGATGCACCAGCACCCGCCAATCCCACAAGATGCTCAGAACCAATATTGGATGCAAATATGGATGCTCCAATAGCAATCCAGGTGGCATCCCGTCCTGCGAGAAAATAATCTGAGGATGTATCCTCTTTCATGCGACTGACCCATACAATAATTCCGACCAGGGCCAGGAGAAAAACCCCCAGAACGATCCAGTCCAATAGATGAAATCCTTCCATGATAAGTGTTTTAGCTAATAAATGTTGGGTTTACGCGTATGAAAATACGAAAAAATGTCATTGCCGATAAACAAAAACGCTTTAAAACTCGAACCCTGCAAGTACAGGATAATGGTCGGACAGATAATATGTTTCAGGTCCATTAGCAACGACTGCATAAACGCATGCTTCCGCTAAAAAAGGTGAGGCCATAATAAAATCGATACGCTTAGAGTTAGGATGCCTGCCCTCCCCTTTTTCATTTTCAAAAACCTGAGTTGGGCATGAGATTCGTTGCTCTAAGCCTAGTGTAGATCTCTGAACCACATCAATTAATGGGAAGCTCAGGTAGCTGCTTATTGCTCCGTATTCCAACTGCCCATCCGAAAGGTTTCGAATATGATCATGTTGTTTTTCCGATTCCCGCATGGATTCTAGCATCTCTTCCTTACCCTTATAATAATCGGCATCGAAAGGTGATAAAGCATTAAAATCGCCCAGAACCAAATACTTATCCTGCCTGTTTCTGACCTCAGATAATTTGGATAAAATTATACCAGTTTCTTCATGCCTTTTCTCATAGCTAAAAGGAGAAAAATGAATGACAAAAAAGTCAATTCCCCCGATCTGGCAGTGCAATGCTCCATGATGCATATTTTCCAATATCCGCTCTTTTACTATAATTGGTTTTGTAGATGTGATTCCCACCGGGTAACCTGAAGTTTTTAGTAATTCACTATAAGGATGCCCCCATGCTTTCGCAAGTTCAGACAATTTCTCCTCTGTAAAGTCACAAAGTTCTTGAAGGGCTACCACATCGGGCTTTTGAGAGTCTATCCAGTCAATTACCTTTCCTTTTCGAACAGAATCTTTCCCATATTCAAAGCCATTCCAGATATTATAGGATATAACTTTGAGACTTGTGTTTCCTTCCCCTTCTTTTTGCTGACCATAAACCTGAGCAGCAATCAGGAACACAATAAAAATTAATGAGATTCTATTTCTTGTCATGGTAAATTATTTTATAAGTTCCAAAGTCATCACAACAGGCAAATGATCTGAAGCCACCTGCTCCTGAATTACTTCAAAATTAACAATATTCCATGATCGTTAAGTCGATCAGGTATGTAACCTTAAGGTGATCAGGTTTTGGTATATTCGGAAGGTGCAACACCGAACAACTCCCGGAAACATTTGGCAAAATAGGATGGATGGTTGAATCCCACCTCATAGGTGATCTCAGCCAGGTTTCCGAAATTGGATTTAATGAGCAGGGCAGCACGTTTCAGGCGAATGGTGCGGATGAATTCGCTGGGGGCCTGGTCGGTTAGGGCCTTGATTTTGCGAAAAAGCTGCATTCTGCTCATTGCCAGTTCTGATCCTAACTGTTCCACACTGAAATCCTCGTCAGACATATTTTTTTCAATGATATCAAGGGTTTGCTTAAGGAACCTCTCATCTGCCGAGGTTACAGCAATTTCCCTGGGTTCCAGTAAAAGTTCCTTGCGAAATCTTTCCCTGAGTTTCTGGCGTTGTTTTATCAGGTTCTTAACCCTCACACGCAATTCTTTGATATTGAACGGCTTCGTGAGATAATCATCAGCCCCTGTTTCGAGTCCCTCAATCCTATCCTCAACACTCGTTTTCGCTGTCAGCATGATCACGGGAATATGACTTGTACGTTCATCTGTTTTCAGTTTCTCACATAGCTCCACACCATCCATTTTTGGCATCATCAGGTCAGTGATGACAAGATCTGGAAGTTGTTCAATAGCAATTTGTAAACCCTCAACCCCATCTCCTGCTTCCATGACATTGTATTCCAACATATTATCGGTAATATGCGTACGAATATCTTCGTTATCCTCAACCGTAAGAATGATCTGCCTGTCATCACCCACATGGGATGGCTGGTCCTTTACTGAATCCGATTCAACATGCTCTTCAAAATATTTCTCCGTTGTTGTGGATTCTTCTAAAATGATATAATCAGAAGCATCCAGGTGACTGGTTCCCAATGGGATTGACAGATGGAAACGTGTACCAAGCTTTTCCTTGCTTTCGACCCTAATGACACCCTTCAGAAGATCGATCAGTTCTTTTGTAAGGGAGAGTCCGATGCCTGTTCCTACCTTTTCTGGCTCATCTTTTCCTCCAACCTGATAGAACCTGTTAAAGATCTTGGTTAGTTCATCCTCGGGAATTCCATTTCCTGTATCCCGGACCTCGATCTGCAGAATTTCCTGGCCCTCATTTTCTTTCCGTTTCCTTGCCCCCCCCCTGTCGGTTTCTACATTGACAGACACTGTACCCCCATCATCTGTGTATTTTAGAGCATTGCCGATGAGGTTTGTCAGTATTTTATCTATTTTGTCTGCATCAAAGTAGGCGACAATTTTTTCCTCAGGTAAATTAATGGTATAGTGGATGTTCTTCTTTTCAGCAAGAGAGGTAAAAGAAAAGGCAATGATCTTTAGATGATGGATAATATCTCCCTGGCTCAGTTCAATCTTTAGTTTTCCAGCATCAAGTTTGGATAGATCAAGCAACTGATTGATCAGGCTAAGCATTTTGTTGACATTTCTTTCCATCAGTTTCAATGTCTTGGAAGATGGTCTCTTATGCTGTTCATCATCAAGCATTTGCTCTATAGGGTCAAGGATCAGGGTAAGTGGGTTTCGCAGCTCATGTGATATATTGGAAAACATCCGAGTTTTCAGCTCATCCAACTCCGCCAACAGGGCATTGGCTTTGTTTTTTATGCGGTAGTTCCTGTAGATGTAAAACAGGCTTATCATAACCAGTAAAAGGGCAATCACAGCGAAATTCCGAAGAAGTGTTACCCACTGTAGATCTAGATCCTTCTGTTGCATCTCCTGATTGTGTTCCGCTTCCAATTCAAGACCTTTCAACATGCTGTTGGCTTGCATCTGGTTGATGCTATCATTGAGAAGCATAAATAATTCAGCAAATTGAAGTGCCGATTTATAATCTCCTTTTTTCTTATAGGAATCAGCCAGCAATTCAGCATTATCCCTGATTTTTGGAAGAAAATTCTGTGACGAGGCAATGGAGAATGCAGAATCCAGGTATGATATTGAATGATCATAATCTCCAGCCATATTATAGTACCTGCCTAGATAGATGTAGGAATCAACCAGTCTTGGATTGTTTTGCATCTCCTTGCTCAGCTCTAATCCCTGATGATAATATAAAAATGCATTATCAAGGTCATTGATTAATTCATAGTGCAAACCAATATTCAAAAGTGCGGATATGATAACTCGTGTGCTATCAGCGGCTTTTTGTAATAATTCAAGTGCCTTAAAGTTATATGTCCGGCCCTTGGCATAATCCCTTTTCATATCATATGAATATGCCAAATTCAAATAGAGATGGGGAAGATATCTGTCTTCTCTCAGATCCTGAAAGATCTTTAAGCTCTGATTATAATAATCCAGGGCCATATCTTCATCTTCTTCCTGATATAAATTACCAAAGGCATTATAAACAGTTGCCAGTCCGAATGAGTCTTGCAACTCCATGTATAACTGCCGGCTTGCATCCAGGTTGTTAATGGCCGATGATAGCAATCCGAGATTATGGTATATGACCCCAATGAAGTAAAGTGCACGGGCTTTACCAGTTTGATCTTCCAACTCATCGGCCAGTTCACGGATCTGTAAAGCATAATGAATGGCTGTATCCGGATCCGACATTTTAAGCTGATCGGTTATTTCAATTAACAGCCTTAACCGGGTGGTGTCTTCTTTGGCCTTCTCAAGCAAGTCAAACAATGGTTCCACATTCTGCTGTGCCAGGAACGGCAATATCAGATGTATGATGAAGAACAGTGTACAAAGGCACTTTCTCATAAACCTTTCTGTACTGTTTATTTACATTGTTCTATTCTTACCAGTCCTAAACGGATCATTTTTCTCAGGATCTCATTTGTACGGTCCTTACCCAAAATTACAACATTTTTCCGGATGAACTTTTTAACGGTAGTCTCCTTTAAATCCCTGTATGTCTGGACAAAAGCCTGGGATACCTTAATGATGCTGGCCAACCGGTGTGATATGGGCAATATAATGTAGTGATAGTGACCTTTCCGGAATTTCGCTTTCCCCTTCAAGCGAACAGGATCTCGTATAAAATCATAAATATAATGTTGGGTCTCTATCAATTTCCAGAAGGGTACTATCTTGATAATATCGTCCGAATCCGGCATCTTATTACCACTGTAGTATTTTCGCTTCGAAGCCTTTGTTAGTTCGTAGTGTTTAAACTCTGCAATCATGAATGCCTTGGTAAAATCTGCCTGGAAAATATCCCATACAGATTCCGGCAGTCCTTTATCCAGTGAATGCTCCAGGTATTTTTTTATGGAATCCGTTAAAAAATACAGCCCGGGAAGCGGCATTTCCTTACCATACTGGTAGGCGTCCATATGCTTTTCAATATAATCCAGTAAATCTGCACCGTGACTATCATGCCTGATGGAGTCACCTATCAATATCATCGTAGGCAGAAAATGCTCAAAATAGCTCATAAGATCCATCAGAAACAGGTAGGTTTTTCGGGATATATGATGATTTGGCAAATAATAGAATGAACTGAAGGTCTTCTTATCTCTTCTGACCAGTTTTTTCATTTTTTCTGTCAGGTGGCATACCGAAAAACCAGAATGGATCTCATCGTATTCAAGTTCTTCCACATGCTGTTCATAGATAGGAGTACCAGGCAGTACGGAAAGCAGGGCTAACTGTGGCCGTGCACCTGCAACTGCCATATGTAAAATGGACTCGAGGGTATCACTCAGATCACTTCTGGTTTCCCCCGGGAATCCTGCCATATAGGATGCGAAAGTAAAAATACCAAGGCCGCTTGCATACATTACCATGCTGATGGCATGATCAAGATTAAGGTTCTTTTTAATCTCTTTCTGAATCCGCTCCGAACCGGTCTCAATACCGAAAAATATGGCGATGCAGCCGCTTTCCTTCATCTGATCAAGCATTTCTTCAGAAACACAGTTCGTGCGGGCTGAACAGGTCCAGGTGAATGGATCCTTGCGTGATTTATTCAGTAATGATAGTTGCCCGGCAAATTCTGCAATGAATTCCTTTTTCAGTGTGAACATGTCATGGGAAATTCCGAATCCTGTAACACTCAGCTTCTCGTTACAATACTTCATTTCCCGGATGATCCGATCCGGTGATTTAACCCGGTACCTCCTGGAGAAGAACTGGTTGGTCGTACAATAGGTACACCTGTAAGGACATCCTCTGCCGGCATCAATCCGCAAATTCTCTTTCTCATATATTCTTTCATATACCGGTACAGGCAGCTCGTCGAGGTCCTGCACCATCTCGCCCGGTGAATCTGATATAACTTCTTTTGTTGAGGGATCCCTGTATACGAGTCCGGGTATATCCTTCGCTGCCCCATTTTTACCATCAGACAGCCAGGTAATTAATTCAGGGAGCGTACGATCAGCTTCTCCTCTCAGGACAAAGTCAACAAATGGGAATTGTTCTACCGTCATCTCTGCCAGAATGGATGCCTGGGGCCCCCCAAAAACGATAGGTATATCCGGATTTTTTCTCTTAACTTCTTTAGCCAGTAAGAGCGATACAGGAAAGGAATTACACCAGGTGGAGAAACCCAATGATCGTGATCCCTTTGAAAGGATGTCTTCAGCAACCAGTGCCAGATCTTTATCCTTGGCTATAAGTATATGAGGTGTATAGATTTCCGATCGGAAACCTGCCTGTTTCAGAGTACTCAAAAGGACAAGCAATCCGACCGGAATGAAATTAACTGCCTGATCAGACGATATCGGATTGATGACAGGCGGGATTAGGAGTATGTGAAGATCACTAGCCCGCTGGTTTGATTTGGCCAAAATGCTTTTCCGAAATAATTTTGAGAATTAGTGAAGATTATTATTCCACCCGAAGATTTTTGACTCTGGGCTCAATATCTTCCTTGAATTCATTACCATTACTCCTATGCTTGTGATCATAGGTTAATGTTAACCAATGATCTTTGTTATCTTTATGCCAATTAGCATTTATGGTGTCCTTAATACAATCCAGGTGTGAATTAATTCTCTTTATTGCTTCTTTTTGATCCTCGGTAAGCTCCCTGTTTTTTTTTTGATCGTCGGTAATTGCCATAGCAGTAATTTTAGGTTTCTGTAAGGTTGATCTAAATTATAACCTAAAAAACTGAAAGTCAAGTTATTTAACATTATTTTTCCGTCAGCTTCTTTGGTGACGGTGAAATAATGTCCGGGAAGTCGCAGATCCCTGCCCCAATTGATTTATCATGCTGCTTTACATTAGAAGCAAGTAATGCTGCAGCATATGAAATTGTAGATACTGGCAAAACATAAAAAGACAATGAGCAGTAAGATAGCTATCCATTGATATGCGATTGGAAATCCCTTTGAAAATGATCTGGTGTTCATTTTAAGGCCCTCCATTTTATTAATGATTACAGATTAGAAAAAGCAATAATCAAATTTACGATATCAAGAGGGGTGAAATCTACCAGACTGGTAACAAAGAATGCAATAAATGTAACAATGGGGAGGTAAAATGAATGTGCTGATGATAAGGGTAAATAAAGGGTAAACCGGGTGCAGTCCTGAAGTCCTTCAACAGATACTACATCCCGGTTTTTCGCCCAATGTCCGACTTCGCTAGCTTACAAAGTGCTTTTTTATAACTATAAAATTATAGTATAGACAATACAATGTCTACCAGTTATGTATTAAATATTGCCAGGTATGTAACCCGAAGGTGATCAGGCTTTGGTATACTCTGAGGGAGAAACGCCGTATAGCTCCCTGAAGCATTTTGCGAAGTAGGAAAGGTTATTAAATCCCACCTCGTAGGTGATCTCAGCAACATTCCCGAAATTCTTCTTCAGCAACTGGGCTGCCCGTTTCAACCTGATCGTGCGGATGAATTCACTGGGAGTCTGGTTGGTCAATGCCTTCAATTTCCTGAACAGCTGCATGCGGCTCATGCCGATTTCCCCAGTCATGGCTGTAACATCGAAATCACAATCACCCAGGTTATCTTCAATGATCTGAATGGCTTTGTTTAGGAATTTTTCATCAACAGAAGTAACGGCGATATCACTGGGACCGAGCTCGGTTTCCTTGCTGAACCTTTCACGCAATATCTTTCGTTGTTCGATCAAACTCTTCAACCGGGTTTGCAATTCCTGCATGTTAAAGGGTTTGGTCATATAGGCATCAGCCCCGGTTTCAAGTCCTTCGATCCTGCTTTCCACCGTGGCCTTGGCTGTCAGCATAATGACAGGAATATGGCTGGTCCTTTGATCGGTTTTCAACTTTTTGCAAAGCTCTACCCCATCCATCCTGGGCATCATCAGATCGGTGATGATAATGTCAGGCATATTGTCAGTCGCGAGGGAGAATCCCTCTTCCCCATCCACAGCTTCCAGCATTTTGAATTGATCTTCCAGGTTATCGAGTAAATGGGCCCTTACATCTTCACTATCCTCCACCACTAGGATCTTGGGTTTTCCATTCTGTTCTTCTATTCCAGTTTCTTCTGTTTGCCGGTTTTCATAACCCCCAGATGCAACTACTACATTTACAATACTTGCATCTTCAAGGTATTCTTTTTCTCCTACCAGATATTCATTTTTATCCAGGTGTTCCTTTCCCAATGGGATGACAATGGTAAAGGTACTCCCCTTACCTTCAGCTGATTCTACCTTGATCTGTCCATGCTGCAAACCAACCAACTCCCGTGTCAGTGAAAGGCCTATTCCCGTCCCGCCACTGCTATGTTGCCAGGATCCCTCTACCTGGTAAAAACGGTCAAAGATCTTGTCGACCATTGCTAAGGGTATGCCCGGACCGGAATCTGATATCTGTATATTCATGAAATCTTGTTTTTTGTCCGGGCCTCTTGATTCAATCTTTAACTGGCAGTTCACTTCCCCATCTTCGGGCGTATACTTGAAAGCATTTGAGAGGAGATTAGTCAGTATTTTTTCAAGTTTATCCTGGTCAAAATGAGTAACATAATTTTTCTTAGGGATATTGACTGTATACTGAATGTTTTTCCTGGCCGCCAGGGGTTGGAAACTTGAGATGATCAGGCGGCTGAAACGCATGATATCTGATTCTATCATCTCCAGCTTCATACTGCCGGCATCAAGTTTGGAGAGGTCCAACAGCTGGTTAATCAGTCCCAGTAACCTGACTGCATTCCTATGCATCCTTTCCATTGCAACCCGGTTTTTTTCTGTCAGTTCTTCTCTGGAAAGGATATCTTCCAGGGGCCCTAAAATCAGTGTCAGTGGTGTACGGAACTCATGGGAGACATTGGAAAAGAACCTGGTTTTCATCTGATCCATCTCCATGATTTGAAGATTCTTTTGTTCAAGTTCTGCAGTTCTTTCTTTGACCTTATCTTCCAGTCCCAATCTCATTCTCTCCAGTTCTGTTACAGAATCATATGACCGGAGACTGGCAAGCACCAATGTAAACAGTTTAAAGGCTGTCAGCTCAGTTTTCGTTTTGTAATCATTGATCTCATAGGAAACGATAACTTCCCGCTCAGGTGCATATCCAGGGTAGCCAGTACGGAGAATGATCTGGGTATATTTCAGATGCACTTCATCACGGATGAACTTAACCAGGTCCAGTCCCGCAGTATTGGTCTCCATCACAACATCCAGCAAAATGACCGCAATATCCGGGTTATTCCTGAGCAGCGGTTTGGATTCTTCAGCGGAGTGCGCATGAATAAATTCTATCCCCCGGTCTTTGTAGGAAAAACTTTTCAGGGCAATACGTGTCACAGAGTGAATGTCCTCTTCATCGTCCACTACCATAACCTTCCATGTAGGTCCGGAATACTCTGGTAAAACAATCTCTTTTTCTATACTTCCAGGAGCCGCGTCTGAAAAAAGCTGTTCATTGTCGTCTTTCAGCTCATTATCATCAAACAGTTTCTCATTTTTATCATGATCCATTGCCAGTCTTTTAACGAAAATAATAAGAATGTAATCATAAATTGTCCAGCGGAATATTTAAATGAACCCGGGTACCTTTACCCGGTTTTGATGCTATATGGATTTTCACATTTATAATTTTGCAAAATTCCTTTATCAGGGTAAGTCCCAGCCCAAGTCCATGACCATTTGCTCCATTGGACATTTCCCTTTTAAAGGGTAAAAACATTTCTTTTTGAAACGCCTGAGACATTCCTTTTCCTGTATCAGAGACGGTAATTTTCAATGATCTATCATTATCCTGGCTGACCTTTATCTCAATCTGACCTTCCTGTGTATTTTTAATGGCATTATCAATTACATTTGAAAGGATCTGGTCAAAAGCATATTCATCCATGGAAATAATGTCTGTGGATGCCTTGTTCTCAACCAGCAGGTCTAACCCACTCTTATGAATAGCATACTCTTCGTTTGCTAAAATGTTACGGATGGCATCTGACACTGAGATTTTTTCCAGATTCAGTTCATAATTATTTGCCTGGATTTCAGACAGGTCATTGATCATCTGGACCGCCCGGATGATTTCTTTCCCGGAGTAACTCATATCATCGAAGAGTTGCCTGATATTTTCATTCACCTGGTCTTTAACCTCCTTCCTGATGGTATCGGATGAATCGAGGATAAGGTTTAAGGGGCCCTGGATCCTTTCGGACATTTGTTGTAAAAAAACTGATTTCTGCTGTTCTGATTTTTCAGCTTTTTCCTTGGCATGCTCCAGGACCTTCTCTTTTCGTATGCGGCGGTTGATTTCAAGCTTAAACTCTTCATTCAGCCTGCCAATCTGCTGCATCGCTTCAAAAGCCCTCAGGCTGGCCAGTGCAACTGTAAAGAGTTTGAAAGAAGTTAATTCGGTTTTGGTTTTATAATCATTAATTTCATAGGACACAATTACATCTCTTTCCGGAGCCTGTCCTGGCTGTCCTGTACGGATAATGATCTGGGTTACTTTGTTCCCGAGTTTATCACGGATGACCTTCACAAGGTCGAGTCCTGCATTGGTTGTCTCCATCACCACATCCAGAAGGATGAGGGCTATATCGGGATGTTCTTTTAATATTTTTTCCGCTTCTGCGGCAGAGAAGGCATCATAGAACTCCACAGGTTTACCACGGAATGTAAATCCTTTCAAGGCAATGCGTGTTACACTATGGATATCCTCTTCATCATCAACGATCAGGATCTTCCATTTTTCCAATGTTTCATCTGCATCTTTGCCAATATCCACCAATTCCGACTCTTGCTCTGTCAGGAACAATTCATCAGTATCATCCTCCTTTCCCGATGCATCGGCAAACAAGTCTTCGTAATTTTTGAATTTGTCCATAATCCTTAAAAATACATCTTATACTTTATGATGGCTATCAATAATGTAACAGTCTATGACACTATGGTAACTTAACAAGGAATTGTA
>CAZXOJ010000093.1:0-14059 GCA_964642325.1 uncultured Bacteroides sp.
AGATGTCATACCGGCGGTGACTATTCAAATACTTCATCCGATTGCTTCTCCTGCCATCAGGCAGATTATAACAACACTTCCAATCCCAATCATGTTACTGCTGAAATGTCTACTGATTGCATGGAATGCCATACGACACTGCCGGAATGGAAACCAGCAGAGTTCCCAATACATGATGGCCAGTTTTTCCCGATATATTCCGGAAAACACCAGGGAGAATGGGACGATTGTATAGATTGCCACACCAACCTGGGTAACTATGCGCAGTTTACCTGTATTGATTGTCATGAGCATAACCGGACAAAAATGGACGACAAACATTCAGGAGAAGAAGATTATCAGTATAACAGCAACGCCTGCCTGGAGTGCCATCCAACGGGGGATCACGATTAAGGATTTGATATGAGATATGCATTGCTTATCCTGTTTCTCCTTGCTGGACTGAATGTATTGGCCCAGGATCAAAATGAGATCAGGGAAGGAAAAATCTCCTTCATTACCACACAGAGTGTGTATGTGAAGTTTAGTTCCATGGAATCGATTACTGAGGGAGATACACTCTTTTTCAAAGAGGAGAGCAGGCTGGTTCCTGCCCTTCAGGTCAAAAACCTTTCATCGATTTCCTGCGTTTGCATTCCGCTGGTGACAAAGTCGTTTAAGGTTTCTGATGCTGTTTTCGCAAAACTGGATACCGGCACAGTTTCAGATTCCATCCCGGAACAAATAATTGCGGTTCCGATCCAAACTGCTGAAATGCAAGAAAGCGATTCCCTTTCGGCTGAGGCGGCGGACCGAGACAAAGTGAAACAGGAGATTCATGGCCGAATCTCGGTATCTTCTTATTCTGATTTTTCCAGTACAGAATCGGCCCGAAGGCAGAGAATGAGATATACTTTTTCAATGGATGCAAATAACCTGGGAAATTCAGGGTTTTCGGCGGAAACTTATGTCTCTTTTATCCACTCCAATACCAATTGGGAAGAGGTAAAGGATAATATCTTCCATGGACTGAAAATATATAATCTCTCATTGAAATATGATTTCAATGAAACCATGTATTTATCTGCAGGGAGAAAGATAAACTCCAGGCTGTCATCTGTAGGTGCCATAGATGGCCTGCAGTTTGAGAAAAAGTTCGGCTCCCTGACCCTGGGCGCTTTTGTAGGTTCACGTCCCGATTATAAAGACTACAGTATAAACCTTGACCTGCTTCAGTATGGAGCTTACCTGGGACATGAGCTTTTAAGGCAAAAAGGGGGCATGCAAAACTCTCTTGCTTTTATTGAACAAACCAATCAATCCAAAACGGATCGACGATTTATCTATTTGCAGCATAGCAGCTGGTTGATGCAAAAGCTGTTTTTCTTCACTTCTGCAGAAATGGATCTTTATAAGAAAGTCAACGATACCATAGAAAACACCTTTAACCTTTCAAATGTTTATCTGTCATTGAGATACAGAATAATACGTCAACTTTCCGTGGGGATTTCCTATACTTCCCGTCAAAACATAATTTACTATGAGACCTATAAAGATTTTGTGGAAAGGTTACTTGAAAACGAAGCCCTGCAGGGCTGGCGGTTCCGAATAAATGCGCGACCAGTTAAATACCTGGCATTGGGTGTATCTGCTGGCTACCGGTATCGGAAAGAAGATCCACTTCCTTCCAAGCATGTATATGGTTATGCTACTTACAGCATGGTTCCGGGGATAAAGGCATCCGTAACGCTTTCAACCACATGGCTTGAAACAAGCTATCTGAATGGCAAGATTTATAGCCTGGGATTATCAAGGGATATTATACCCGGAAAGTTAAATGGTGGATTGAAATACCGGTATGTGGATTACCTTTATCAAAGATCAGAAATGAACCTGGAACAAAATGTATTCGAAGCCAATATATCCTGGAAAATCTATAAAAAACTTTCACTTTCGGTATATTATGAGGGCACATTCGAACCCCAGGTTTCCTATAACCGCCTATACATAAATCTCAGTCAGCGATTTTAATTTATCACGATGGGGGAATGACTAGTACCCTTCCGGCTTAATAAAACCTGGTGTGAATTCTGAAACCAGTTTCGCGAACTGGATAAGGTCCGGTTCGCTCCAGTATGGACCCACAACCTGAACACCCATGGGCAATCCCTCTTTACCAAGACCCAGCGGGATATTGATTCCGGGATGTCCGCTGGCGTTAAAACAGGTTAGATATGGCCAGGCATAGTCGAGATAAACGAACTTTTTACCATCATAGTGGATAGGGGCTCCTGTTTTGCTACGCTTGTAAGCAGGACCATAACTCATTGGACAAACCAGCAGGTCGTATTTTTCAAAAAACTGTTCCCATTCATCTACGATGCCAGCCCTGATGCCCATGCTCTCTGAATAGTAGATGAAACTGTCTTTAAATCCCCTATTCATCTCTTTCTTATACTTTTTGTAACCATTCAACAGGCCTTTTCTCATCTGCCTTTTCATAAAAGGCCTGATAAACCTGGGAACATCCTGGGAAGTAAGTTGGGAGAATATACGGACCCAGAGTGCAAGCGAGCGCTCATGCAAATTGTTGCCAGGACCCTCATTTTCAGTATGGCAATCATTCTGTTGTAGCTGTTCGGTAAAATTCCTGATGAGAGAACTGGTCTCATCACTTGTTTCATAACCAGGCCATGAATCTACCCAGGCTACCTTATAATCTCCAAGCGTTTTTCCAATGGTATTATTCCATTCAATCCTGGGTACTGTCCGGTCACCATTGTAGGGTCCCCGGATGATCTCCCAGACGAGTTCCAAATCTTTGGGGGACCTGGCCATAGGGCCGGCAGTGGCCATGTGAAAAACGAATCCCCTGGCCTCTTTGGGAATGCAAATATTGCCATGCCCAGGGATGGTACTCTCGGTAGGTTTCAGGCCGTATAGACCACACCAGTTCGATGGGTTACGGATAGAACCTCCGAAGTCCCCACCTAGCTCAATGGGGGTCATACCAGTTGCCAGGGCAGCAGCAGATCCACCACTGCTTCCCCCGGGTGAATACTCGGGATTATATGGATTTTTACATTCAGGATAAATATCTCCGCTAACCTGGTAGTCTGTAAGATTTTTGGGGACATTTGTCTTGCCCATGATAATGGCTCCTGCTTTTTTGAGCCTGTCCACAATTACTGCATCTTCCGGTGCTGTCCAGTCTTTGAACATTTTGAAATTTACCGTCGTTTTCGTCCCCTTTAACCAGTACTGCTCCTTGATGGTCATCGGCACCCCGTGAAGCGGTCCCCGAAAAATTCCCTCTCTGGCTTCTTCATCACATCTTTCTGCCTCCTTTAGTGCTTCCTCTTCAAGCAGGATAATAACCGCATTCAGTGCCGGATTGTGTTTCTTTATTTGCTTAAGGTGCTCACTGACTATTTCGGCCGATGTTGCCTGTCCGCTGCTAATCAGGTCAGCCAGTTCTATGGCTGATCTGTAGATAAATCTACCCATATTTTTAGACTATTCAGAATTCTAAGCTCAATGGAATATTATGGATAATTAACTGTATAACAAAATATTACATAAGAAGTAATTTAGAATAGCAAATATAAAAGCGATTAGTAACTTTTCCGGGAGTAAGGAGAATTGACTCACTCAGCCTAAAGCCGGGGAATTGATTTCATTTGGAACCCAATATCATTATTTAGAAATAAGATTATTGAATATCTGGCTTGTATCATAACTTTTTAATATCAAGCTCGTATGTAACTAATGTTACATGATTAATAGTATCTCATAACATTCATTTAAAATCACTACTTTATGAAAACAAAACATTTACTCCTGAGTTTTTTTATTCTTGCATTCCTTCCTAATCTTGTATCGGCAGATCCCATTATTAAACATCTGAGTATTGCACAAACCAATCTTGATGTCTCTAGTTCAACAGTGGTGGGAGAGATTGCCATCGAACCCACTGAAGCTGGTAAGGTTATTGTGCGCTTTGATGGTAATTGCTGGTCATCCCCGGGCGACTTGATTGTATTAGCAGCCAGCGATGCTCCTTCGTGGAGCCCAAACGATGGAAATGTTAATGTCGAAGCTTTGGATACGGATATTCGAATAAATTCCTTTTCACATACAAGGGTTTATAATGTAGCTGCCGGGGCCCAGACATTCTATGCGGTTGCACATAATTATGTCGAAACAGACGGAGATGGTACGGCATCAATATATGGAAGCCTGACGGTTGAGTTCATTCCCAATGGCGATAATTTTGTCAGGTCCATTGGAATCGCAGAAACCAGTCTTGATGTCAACAGCCTGGAGGTTTTGGGAGAGATTTCTATGAATCCCTCTACAGCTGGAAAAGTTATTGTACGTTTTGACGGGGTCTGCACTGCAACACCGGGTGACAGGATTGTCCTGGCTGCCAGTGATGCAGCTTCGTGGTCAGCAAATGATGGAAATGTAAATATGGAAGCCACAGATGCAGATCTGAATCATAGGACTTTTTCCCATACCAGGGTATATGATGTAGCTGCTGGCTCACAATCATTTTATGCAGTTGCCCAAAACTATGTCGAAACAGATGGAGACGGGATTGCTAACATTTATGGGACCCTGACTGTTGAGTTCGTTCCGGCAGGGGACAAAATAATCAGCTTTACTGGCATTGCTGAATCCAATATCGACGTCGCAGCCGTGACACCTTTTGCGGAGATAACCATTGATCCTCCCGTTGATGGAAGGGTGATCGTGACTTTTGATGGTATGTGCCTGTCTTCACCTGGTGATCGAATAGTCCTGGCAGCCAGTGATGATGTGGGCTGGTCTGCAGATGCTGGGAATATTGGTGTTGAAGCGATAGATACTGACCTTAACAGGAATGGCTTCTCTCACACCAGGGCATATGATGTTGCTGCCGGTACCCATACCTTTTATGCTGTGGTCCAGAACTATGTAGAACTGGATGGCGATGGAATGGCATCAGTTTACGGAGCCCTGACCGCTAAGTTTGTTCCACAAGATCCAGCCCTGGCCGTGTATGATGTTTTCACAAATGAATATAACATATATCCCATTCCAGCAAACGATGTACTCAATGTTGAGGGACTATCACCGAATTCCCAGCTTACTGTCTATGCTATTTCGGGAAAGGAAATGAGGCAGATTGAAGCTACACATTCAACAATCAGCCTGAATATTTCAGATATTGAGCAGGGTGTTTATTTCCTCAGAATATCAGCCAAAGACAAAACTGATGTTTTAAAATTTATCAAAGAATAGCCATACATAAAATAATTGAACTCAAAGAGAGCCTGGGTTAATACCCGGGCTTTTTTTGTAAATTGAGGGCTAAAATTTTTACATCATGAAAACTAACATTTTGTTCTTGTCGCTTATATTACTAATTGGAATGCTCTTTATCTCCTGTAGCCAGGATGGAGAAGGGGTAGGGCAAAAAGCCCCTGCCGGGGCAGAGGTACTATTCGATGGGAGCCGCGAGTCACTTGATGGAAACTGGACCTACTGGGAAGGTCCCCGTTTTGCCGCTGAAATGCCAATCAAATGGAAAATTGTTGATGACCCGGTGGACGGAGGCAGTGCAATGAATAGTAATGATCCTGCAGCTGCCGGAGGCAAATACGGATCGGCAGATATAGTGACTAAAAACAAATTCAGGGATTTCAGGCTGCATGTGGAATTTCTCATCGAACATGAGGGAGGGAATTCCGGAGTCTACCTGCAGAACCGATATGAGATTCAAGTCCTTGACGGAGATTCCTCAAAGCACGGCCTGGGCGCTGTGATCAATGAAACAGAATCCCCTTATCACCTCTATAATGGAGCAGGGAAGTGGAATGCCTATGATATCGTATTCAGAGCAGCCAGGTTTGAGAATGGTGAGCGCTCTGAAAAAGCCATGGTTTCGCTATATTTTAATGGGGTCAAAGCCCATACAAACATCGGGATCAACCAGGTATGGGGTGGTCCTAATTCCGGGATTGACGGTGGAAACGATGAAGGAAAGGGTATTACAGATACTCCTGGCGGAATCAAGCTACAAGCCGAGGGACACCCGGTCCTATACCGGAATATCTGGATCAAAGAATTGGAACTGGAAGTTGGGGATACGGATTTTTAGGGGTGAAGATTTTCTACAGGTGTAATCACTATAGATTGTCCTTTCTTCATATCTATGGTTATAATGTCTCCTTTCGTGGATTCCTGGGAATCTCCTTTTGTCACATTTAGTTTTATCTGAGGCCCCCATGGATTATAAAGTTTTAAACTATTGTCATTTTCACTGATGATTGAAAGGTATTGAACCCTGCCATCTGACATTGAACTACTGATAAGGAATCCACCGGCTGCCCTCAGGGTTTTAAACGCTGCATTTTTGTTCTCCGGCCAGTTGGGGAATAACCTGATAATGCCATGATAGCTTTGCAGAAGACATTCATTGATTACCGCAGGCAACCCAAAGTTTTCAAACCAAATACCCATATCCGCCATAAAATAGGGATTTGTAAGATCATTATACCTCCCGTGTATTTGAAGGGTATTATTTGAACAGGTCCCATTCGGAAGTAGGTTGTATTTTATTTCTCTTTTAAACACATCAAGGTTAAGCATTCCAATTCTGGCAGCCTGCAAATGCTGAAAAACCAATTCGTTGCCACCTTCAATCTGAAGGTTTTTCTTTGTATTGGATAGGATTTCAAGAACCTCTTTATCAGAATGTAATCCATGATCTTCTCCTGGGAAAGCGGTCATTAGACTATTGGGCACATTGTACACTGTCTCCGTTGATTCACCTGAAACCGATACGAATACTTTGCCGTATTCATCAGATTCTTCTACAGGGTACTCGGGATAATTGCCAAGGATCTCCTGGACTGTTAACACGGTCTCTTTTTCATTTTTCTCATATCCTAATAACTCAACAGAATTCAGGTATGCCTTAAAAAGGAACTTAATCAGGGTCAGGTCAACCAGGCAATCATTGTTGAATTTAAATCCTGGACGAAGACCATATAACTCTGGAGGCACAGTTGGGAATACGTGATATTTGTTATCACCCCACTGTGGGCCATGGGCCTCAGGGCGAGTCATATAATCCACGATGAATAAAGTAGCATCCTTGATCAGTGGGAAAGCCCGTGATTCCAGAAACTCCTTGTCGCCTGAATAAAGATAATGCCACCAGACGCCTTGTACAGACCAGGGTGTTTCACAAATTTCCCAACCCCAGGTTGGCACCGGATAAGGATTCATTGTCATTTCAACAGGATAGGCCGAATGTGGATAATAGGCGCCACGCATTCCGTAATAATCTTCTGCCCATTTCTTGGCTACATCTGATATAAATTCAATCATTTCCACATACGGCAGGTTATTTTCCAGGTGATTGGAGGAAAACGTGGCCCAGAATGGCTGCTGGGTATTGTAGTTCATGTGATAATCACCATGCCAGGCAGTACCGATATTTTGATAACTCCAGTTAGCGAATAAACCAGGGCAATTAACGCCTGCTTTTGTGGCACAATTTAAAAAGTAGAGATTCCTGTACCATGTTAATTCTAAGAATTCATCTTCCAGAAGTACGCCTGAACTATTCCAATAATCTTTCCACACCTGGGTGGTTTCCAAAAAAGCTTTTTCAAAATCAGGCTGTTTCACTGCTTCTATCCCGAACGAGGAAATGTCACTATCGCTGGCAAGGCCTTCTTCTAATTCAGCACATAACCAGAAGGGCTGATCATTATTAATGTCATACTCCAGATCTGCCATCTCAATAATATTTCCGTTCCAATCGATCCTTTGTTTCTTTTCAAGTTTATTGCCAGGTACAACACTCAATCTAAACGCCCTGTCTTTTTCATGTCCCTTTTCTTTATCATATTTCTCCGGCTCAAGAAAGGGCATGATCTGTTTAAAGGCTATTCCATTGGTTAGAGGTAATACTTCGTACGCTGGGAATTCTTCGGGAGTTGAAGTATCTGGGATCAGACGAATTCGATTGAAGCAATTAGCTACCTGTTTGCCATCTTCATTTACCAGATTCATCCAGACCCGGTCGAGCGTCATATCTGTGAATATCTGCAAATAGGCATAACTATTATGCTCTATTAGAAGTTTAACCGTTACGAGGCCATTGGAAATATCAAGCTTGTGATCAATTACCTCTACACTTCGTCTGTCAAAGCCCAGGATAAGGCTGCCACAGGGAAATGGTCTTGGATATGGTTTTCTGTAATTTTCCGCAGCCATGCGCATGTAGTCTGCATACCATGGGTTTTCCTGCAACAACTGTAAATCAGGATCAATCTCTTTCACTTTATCGAATACCTCCTGGAATGTACCTAATTCATCCCGGTTGTCCTCAGCTATTCGAATATCCCAAACATTGTTATGGCCAAACCTAATCATAATGGCATCCGGCCTTGAACAAACTACAGCACCTAGTCCACCATTTCCAATTAATGCACCTTCAAAAAAATCAGGAGCAGGTCCTTCATGGAGTATGGGATGTAGTTTTGCCTGCTCATATGATGAAAAGGATGGTTGAGAATAAACTGCTATAATATTTATCCAAATCAGGGAAAATAATACAAGTTTTGTTTTCATTTTTTAACATTGTTTTTTTCAAAGATGAATGAAATTTCAGTATTTCCATCGGAAATTTTTGCAAGGAGTACATAGTTATCCACTGAGTACTCAATAATCTTTGGGAATTCGTTGAATTTATTCTCAGAAGCAAAGCTGTTTTCCGTTTGATTTGTAAGCAGGAAAAGTGTTGGATTTTCATTTACCCCTGAGACTTCAAGACTCCATTTTTCATTTATTTTAATTAGTCTCAACTGCTCTTTGAATATCGTATCACTGTTTTGAAGTGTGCACCCCAAACCTTTGTATTCCACACTTGAGGTCTTTGTCCAGTGCTCATAAGTGATGTTTCCTTCCTTATCATTGGTTCGTATCCAACTCCCGATCAACCAGTCGAAGTCATGCCTTGTGATATTCTTTTGAGAGCAGGACATGCTAAGCAGAATGATAAGAATACCTGTTATTTTTTTCATCTTTCAAAAGTAAGGTTAAATATTTTCAATAAGTTTGGTTTTCATTTACCAACACTTAATACGATGCGCATACATAATATTCGCAATTTGCTTATTTTCTTATTGCTATCAGTGAATCCAGCCATCCATGCTCAGGAGATCCCCTTGCCAGAACATCCCCGTCCTGATTTTCAAAGAGCGCAATGGCAGAACCTTAACGGTACCTGGGATTTTGCCTTTGATGCTCAGGATGTGGGTATTCAGGAAGGTTGGGCCAAAGGAGAAACCGAGTTTGACAAAACCATACTGGTACCCTTTCCATGGGGCTCCAACCTGTCAGGGGTGAAGGATGAGGCAGATATTGGCTGGTATCAACGCGAGATACAGGTCGATCAAAGCTGGAAGGGTGGAAGAGTCTTTTTGACGGTAGGTGCTTCCGACTGGGAAACGAGCATCTGGCTTGACGGTACCTTCCTGGGGAAACACCAGGGAGGATATGTACCGTTTTCTTTTGAACTGACGGATCATATCAGATATGGTGAGGCTCAAAAGCTGGTTATCAGGGCCGATGATGCCAGACGTGATTTTACTTTGTATGGGAAGCAGGGTTATGGAAATGCCCGGGGCATATGGCAAACCATTTACCTGGAAGCCAGGGGAAATGAATATCTGGATGTGCTCCATTTTTCCCCGGATATTGATAATCAGAAGGTGGAAGTTACAGCCTATATACCCGAAGCAAGCGATAGCGACATTACTTTATCAATAACCATTAGCAATCCTGGAGACCCGATAAAACACCAGGCAATCATACCAGCCGGGCAAGATAAAATCCGGTTTGATATTGACATTCACCATCCCCGTTTGTGGAATCTGGAAGATCCCTATTTATATGAAGTTGAAGCCGTATTGGAAGAGGATGTCGTGAGTTCATATTTCGGCATGAGGAAGATCTCCGTGGTAAACCTGCCTGGCACCGATTACCCCTATATTGCACTCAATAATGAACCGGTTTATGTGCAACTGGCCCTGGATCAATCCTATCATCCCGATGGATTTTACACCTTCCCGAGTGACCAATTTATGAAGGATGAGATCCTTAGAAGCAAGTCCATTGGATTGAACGGGATACGGACGCATATCAAGGTGGAAGTACCCCGGAAATTGTATTGGGCGGATAAGCTGGGGCTGCTGGTCATGGAAGATCTGCCCAATAGCTGGGGAGAGCCCGATGAGAAGATGCAGGCTGAGTCTGAATATACCCTGCGTGAAATGATCAAACGGGATTATAATCATCCTTCCATCTTTTCATACGTGATCTTTAATGAAACATGGGGTTTACACAGTAATATTGGCACTGATGAAAATGGGAGAGCAATACGAGAATATCTACCTGAAACACAGTATTGGGTTGCATCCATGTATTACCTGGCAAAGTCCCTGGACAAAACCCGGTTAATTGAAGATAACTCCATTTGTTGTGGTCGTGGGCATACTGAAACCGATATCAATTCCTGGCATTCCTACCTGCCGGGCTGGGAGTGGGATAATTATCTAAAAAACCTGACGGAAAATACTTATGAAGGCAGCACCTTTAACTTTGAAGACGGATTTCAGCAGGGAAAACAACCCAATATTAACTCTGAATGCGGGAATGTCTGGGGATATGAAGGCAGTACTGGCGATGTAGACTGGAGCTGGGATTATCACCGGATGATAAATACTTTCAGGATGTATCCCAAGGTAGGGGGCTGGCTCTATACCGAGCATCATGACGTAATAAATGAGTGGAACGGTTACTGGCGGTTTGACCGGACCGAAAAAATGACCGGCATGGGAGAAATTGTGAAAGGAATGAGCCTAAAGGATTTACATGCTTCTGTTTACTTATCTACGGGTAATGATATTTGCAAAACAGTAGCTGGGGGTGAGAACGTAGAGGTGCCCCTGTTCCTGTCTGTAATGACAGGTGAGCAATTTGGTGGAGACTTAATCCTTTCTTACGAACTGTCCTCCACCAATTACATAGGAGAAACTAAAAAGTATTCATCAGGCAATCGGCAGGTTGATTATACACCCTGGATGCAGAAAACATTGGAACCGTTGACAATCCAGGTTCCGGATATTGCCGGTGTAGCAACCCTCAAGTTAAAAGTGACTGACCAGAATGGGCAGACATTGCATAGAAATTTCATGCATTTTGAAATTATATCTGACCAAAAAATATCAGATGTTACCGTATTAAGCACTCCTGCAATGAATTTCTCACAGGCCGAGTGGAGCACAAGACAATGGGATGTGCTGGAAGGCAGAAAAGTCAATGGAGCGGGAGAAGGTTTCTTTCAATATTCCATTCCCATACCAGAAGAGGTGACCTCGAAGGGAGTCAAAGAGGCTTTTTTCCTTGTAGAGGTCTCGGCCAAGGAATATTTTGTCAAAGACCAGCAGGAGTATGAAAGAGATCAGGATTTCATGAGAGGATCTGTAGTAGCCCCGAGTGCCAATCCAAACTCATATCCCATGACAGATGAACAGCTCTTTCCCTCAAAGATTTCTGTAAGCATTGAGGGCCAGGAGGTCTATTCCACTACCCTGGCAGACGATCCGGCAGATCATCAGGGAGTGCTGTCCTGGCATCATCAACTGAAAGACAGGAAACTGAGAGAAGCGGGGTCTTATGGCTATTTGATCAAAGTGCCTATAAAAAAATCCATGCTGAAAAATGCCATTCAAAAAGGATCATTGATGGTTCAGCTCCAAACCTTTGGGGAAGGAGGCATAGCTGTATATGGAAAGGAATTTGGCCGGTATCCATTGGATCCTTCCGTGGTGATGAAGAGATAAAATACATCTGCAAATATATTTTGCAGCTTCAGTTAAGGTTGTTTTTTAGAAGCACATATCAGATTCAATGCCGTTGTTTGACCCTGTATGTTTATTTAACCATATAGGTGGTCAGTGCTCTGTTCCCTGTGCAGTAGTAAACTTGCCCTGTAACGTCATCAACAGCATAAATAGGTTCACGGTCCTTACCCAGATCAATCTTACCCTCAACCTGACCGTTTGATTTGCTAACTTTTAGCAATTGAATGTCCTTTTCCTGTTTGGACATGATCAGCATAAACTCCCTGGTAGACGAGGTAGCCTTTAACCTGGCATTGGCTTGTTTGAAAGCGCTACTGGCATAATGGGAGGCCTGCGCCCCCAGCTCACCGTAAGCATCACCAATCTGGCTAACCATTTCACCGGCAATGGCATCCTCCTGCCTGACTTCATCTTCAACTGCAGCCATGGCTCCTGACATGTAATACGAAGAAGCACCAATGTAGGCCCCTCTTACAGCTTCAGCATACAAGAGTGCACGTTTCCATCCAGGTTCACGGGGAGCAGGGTAATACGCCTGAAACAAAAGTGAACCATCAAAGCTGAATTTTGCTACATTCTGATCTGAATGAATAAATATACCGTCATTCATGACTTCGAGTTTTCTTGGTACTTCTTTACCTTCGAACTTGAGTTGTATGGTGGACAAATCATTGACCGTTTCACTGTTCATGTCAACAACTTTGAGCGTACTGGATTTGCTGTCAAAAGCATATATCTTTCCATCATACTCTGCTGTTAACTGCGGATTTGTCTTAACGCTCTTACTCCATTTTAATGTCCCAGAAGCCTGATCCAATATGTTCATTGATTCGGTTGTGACGTACAAAATCCCATTTGATAAGGGTACTATGCCTATTACCATGCCTTCAACCTTAACAGGTTTCTCGAAAGTAATAGTCCCTGTCCTGGGGTCAAGGTAATTGAGGAAATTGTTATTAGCTGTCTGGGTTACCAGCAGAATGCCGTCTTCGGCTTCCATGTAATCATAAATGCCACCCTTTATGGCAATTCCTCTGCCTTTCTTGCCCCAAATACCCTCGTGGGATTCATAGTCAAATAGATTAATTTTCGTTCTGTTTCCATCATCAGGGAGTACCAATATCCCATTATCCAAGAAAATCACCTGGCTCAGCTGCCCCTTGACTTCAAGGGCTTCTTCCCATACCATGCTGCCATCATGGATGCTAAATGCGTTGTAAACATTGGTGTAGTTGACAACAGGTTCTCCGCCAGAAGAGGTCATGCTCGACTGTGACTCTTGCTGGGAACCCAGGTAGAAGACATCGCTGCCTTCTGGATGATAGTAACGTAAGTCAATCTCCATATCTTTTGTCATGGTCTCGGCTGCCGATTTTAAAAGTGCACCCAAGCCTCCAAGTTTGTCGGCCTGTGCTGATTCTGCGGAATTAACTTCTTTCCATATTACGTTGCCAGTTCCAGCATTCAGCTTATAATTGTTGAAAAGGGTAATTAGAAGAAGCTCATCATTGTCAAGCTCATTGGCTGCGATTATCCTGCCAAATTTCTCCTTCATGGTCCAGGAAACAGTGCCCTCTGACATCTTTACAGATACCATTAAGGGTTCATCATCCATATCTTTGCCTGCCACAAGTATGGCATCCGAGTTGTACAAAAGAAAATAATCTTCGATGGTATTTAAACCGGCTTTGTATGAGTTGAACACTTCATCTCCTGTGAGCTGATCAATAAGATGTATGCTATTGCTGGCTGTTACTGTGAAAAAGGGGCTTTTGGGCAGCTCATTGAAGGCCTCACGGTTGAGGCCGGCATGTTCTGGCTTGCTCCAGCGGATTTCTCCTGTTTCATTGTCCAGTCCAACAAGCTGATTATTGGAACTCACAATCAAATTACCAAGTGCGGTCACTTCCTGCCATACTATATCTGCAGGCAATTCTTTCGTCCATTTAACCTCAATCTGAGCGAAACAGGTAAATGAACTAATAGCTATCAGGAGTACCGATAGCAGGTATTGAGAACGTCTTACAACAACGCTGGTGTTTATTTTTTGAGTGTAGGATAATTTAGCCCTCATCTGATTTATTTTTAGAACTTTATATAGGCTCTAGTTTAATTCTGCGTTGATATTAACATTTCGTATCTTGTTACGATGC
>CAZXOJ010000094.1:0-13972 GCA_964642325.1 uncultured Bacteroides sp.
ATTGAATTAATTCGCAGAAAGTTAGCAAGATTTTCTCGCAGGATTCCGGAAAGAATTACACAATCCGCTAGTTTATAATCGTTCTTATTAGATTTGTGTCCTAGCTTTCGAAATAAACCCCTCCCTGTACCAATGCATCTCTCAGTTCGGTATAGTTAAGGTCCCGCGTTCCACAATCTTTCTGTGTGCAGAGGGCTGCCGCTGTCCCGGTCGCCTGTCCCATAGACATCACACTGACCGTGTTCCTGGTAGACATGTGTGCGCGGCGGTCAGAAGTTACCATCATACCGGCCAGCATGAGGTTGTCCAGTCCCTTTGCACGCAAAGCCCTGAATGGTACTCCGTAGGTACCTCCATCCTTGATCTGCAGCCTGGGCGCAGAATCATGGAATCCGTAAACATAAACCTCGTCATCGAAATGCCTGGCCTCCATTACATCCTCATGGGTGATGTCATAATCACAGGTGATCAGCCTTCCACGCCGAATGTTCAGGGATGGACTGGTTCGGGCGATAAATGCATTCTCACATCCGGGGATAAATTTCTTGATCAAATCTATGCTCTTGCACTGCCGCTGTCTCAGCAGCAGTTCAGCCCTGGCCATATCATCCCGGTCAATGACACTTCCCTCCACATTCATATTGATTTTGATGAACATCAGGTAATTATCATGTACAGTCGTAGTGGTACTTGAAAACCCGATTTTTTTGGCTTCCTCGTTGAATTCTTCCGGCAGGTTCACTCCCCGTCCGCTTAGTCGTACCAGCTGGCCTTCCTTTCCGCTACGCAGTCCATGTGCCATTTGCCCGATGGCATCGTACTTCTCCAGGAAGGCATAATATTTTTCTATGCTTACATTGCCCAGGCCAAAGGCATTACAGGAAGCATAATCATTTGGTACGGTGAATTCGGCCCCTGCATGTGCTGCCAGGTCCCCATAGGCGGTGGCATCCACGAATGATCGTGCCAGAATGGCTTCCCGGCCACTCCTGCTCTCGGTTATCACCCCCTTCACTTCTGTCCCTTTGGTAATGGCCCCGGCACATAGCGTGTTCACCGCTACATGAACACCAGCTTCCACCAGCATCTCAAAGGTGACCAGCTTGTATAATTCCGTATCAATGGCCGTACATATTGAATCGTAATCGTAGCCAACATCCATTTCCGCATGGCCCGTGGTGCCACCCACCAGCATCAGTCGGTCTATGATCTCCAATGGGATCCCTTTGACCACCTGCCGTTTTTCGACTCCGGGGAATGCCTTCCACAGGTTATAATATGAATGGATGGCTGTGCCACCCTCGGTAGCTGTTCCTCCCGGATACCCCTTTGCTTCTATCAGCATGGTCCTGGCTCCCTGGCGAGCAGCTGCAATGGCAGCCACTACTCCGGCCGTGCCACCGCCTGCGACAACCACATCGAATTCCCTGGTGGGTAGTCTTCTGGCAGGCTCAGTATAGAGTCCATCGCTGATCCTTTCGCCGCTGCCCGTGCATCCGGCGTTGATCCCTGTCAGGGCTCCTGCCCCCATCAAAAGACTTAGTTTTGAAAAGTTTCTGCGATCCATGATCTAAGGTTTAAGGTTATTACATCACAAGGATATCAATGATCTTCCTGATATCTGAAGACCTGACGGCGGTCCTTCCCGGATAGTCGTATTCCATATTGTACCATGTTTCTGTAAAGCTGGCCTCATAGCTGGGCTGTATGACTTCCAGGGGACCGATAGGTTCGACCTCGCACATTTCCTCTTCATTGTACCAGAATGACATATTATTTGAAGCCATTTCCCCATACACCCTGCCGGGATATACCGGGAATTTCTTGACAATAAGACGTGAATCCCGGGTCAGGTATGCCATCCATCCTTCCGAAAGGTCCATGGCAAATTTTTTGGTAGATGGCGGACCAAATATCTGTAATAGTCCGTCATGGACACAAACATTGGGCTCACATTCAGGCCGGTAATTGATGACATCGCCCGGGCCATAGGTAATGTATCCATTTGGGAAGCGGCTTTCAGGGTTGACCGGCGCGATAGCAATGCCTCCTCCTGTACAGAAGGTCCGTGACCAGTGAAAATATTGCTTGGGTGTCTCGGCGATATTAAGGATGCTCTGGGTGAATTTGAGTTTTGCGAAATGTTCTTCAAGTGATACGGTCCTGGTCAGCTGTATCCCTGTTTCATGATCCATCATGCTGGTCATCTCCACAGACTGGTCATCCTGGATCACGGCAATCCAGTTTCCCAGCCATAGATCAGCATGTGGCGGTGTGGTCATCTCGGGACCGATGTCGCAGCGGCCTGCACATGGACTGAAGGGGCCGGCCGGGGATTTACCGCTTTCAAGCAGGTACCCGTCATCCGCCGGATTAATATAAAGTGCATTTACCCCTTTATACTCATAGTAAAGTATCCTTCCTCCGCAATTCGGTTCAAGGACGACCCTGGAATCTCCATTGCGTATTTCTAAACAATCCTTGTATCCATGTAAGTCAACTAAGCGGGTTTCCATTTATTCTGTTTTGTTTGATTCATTTTTCATTTTGTCAGCTATCATTTCCAGAATGTCCCTGTGACTGAATTTCGCACAATGTCCCTGCATGGGTTCAAATATGATCTTCGCATCGGATTTGGGATCAGTTGTATTTTTCAGGTATTCATCTAATGTCCTGGTAGCAGGATTCAGAAGAAAATGATCCATGTCCCCCATCCAAATCCATATTTTCCCCTGTAAACGCGGACCTATCTCTTCCCAGTTCTCTTTAAGATAGATTTTGAGGTCATATTTTTTCCAGTATTCCGCTACATCATGGTCAATCTCACCAGTTATAGGATCGAACAGGGGTGTGGGCAATCCGTTTTCTGCCCTGGGACTGTAAACCGCTGTGTGGGAGCCTATCTGCTGGCCGGAATTCAGGTAGGTATTGGAAGATCCCTGTACATTCTCAAGCTTGATGAATTGCTGCATCAGGATTATAGGATCCCCGGTAATATCTCTCGCCACCGGCCGGGGATTACCCCATTCATTATAAAATGCATTTTTGTCCTTATAGATATTGATTGTCTGATAATTTTCAAATTCAACGGCATCAGGACTGTAGGAAAAAGCCCCGTTGAAAAAATCAGGATAGTAAATCTGCAGCGCCAGGGATACCCATCCCCCTGTAGAGCAACCATCCACGAACCTTGAATCCGCAGTTCCCAGTCCCCTGTACCTGTCTTCAATATACGGGATCAACTCATGGATCAATGCATAACCGTATGGGCCGTTGTTTTCTGAATCCACCTGGTAAGGGTCACCAAAGGGCCCTTCCCCGTCAAGGTATACATTGATGACCTGGGGGGCTTCCCCGGAGAACCACCATTGGCTGAATTTACTATTTTCCCTGACCTGCTGGTTGACCCTGTTGTACCTGCCCCCGTACCCGGCCACATTATACCGGACTGGGTAGTGCTTTTCAGGATGGTCAAAATAACCTGAAGGTAACAACACTGATGCTTTCAGTTGGATCCGCCTGTCCCACCAGGAACTCAGTGTGTCACTCCTGATATCAACCAGTTTTACAAATTTATGATCGGCCAGTTCCAGGGGCGGGACTTCCTGATCAAGCCGGATTACTATCTCCTTGTCCTTGTTGATATTAACAGATTGAACCTTACTGTGAAGGTTACCCGCCGAATTGAAACGGGATCCTTCCTTATCCTGGTCCCACAATACCTGGACTTTATATTCTCCTTCCGGTACCTCTCCCAGGTCGAAGGGACCAGTCCTGGCGAGTCCCGACCCTGCAGCGATCTTTAGCATCCCACCTGCTTTCCAGTCCCCATAGTTCCTCGCGAATATGTGGTTTTTCATGGTACTGACAGGCCAGAGTTGGAAGCGGGGCTCTCCGCGAGGATTTTCACTGATAAAGATAAAGAGCCTGCCATCCGGCTGGAATTTATCCTGTAAGGATTCTGCAACCGTAACATTAAAGACGACCTGGTGGACCGGTTGGGCTAAAAGTCCTGCGGAGAATACCAGGACAATTATTGAGATTAGTATGTGCTTCTTCATGGGACTATTACTATAAAATCTCCTTCAGGGCTGAGAGTATCCTTTCCACATTTTCGGGCCGGCAGGTTTCACCCATAAGGCCAATTCTCCAAACCTTTCCCGCCATGGGCCCCAGTCCCGCGCCAATCTCAATCAGGTAATCCTTCCTCAGCCTGGTCCTGACATCTGCTTCATCCACGCCTTCGGGTACCACAACGGCATTCAGCATGGGCAACCGGTATTCCGGGTCTACAAACATGGTAAGTCCCAGCCCTTCCAATCCACTCACCAGGACCTTGTGGTATTCCATATGCCTGGCCCAGGCATTTTTTAGTCCCTCGTCAATCACATTGAACAGGCTCTGGTGCAGGGCGTAAATCATATTGATGGGGGCCGTATGGTGATATGCCCGCTTTTGTCCTTCCCAATAATTAATGATCATGGTCAGGTCAAGGTACCAGTTAGGCACCTTAGTGTCCCGGTTGCGAAGGATTTCAACAGCCCTTTTGGATATGGATACTGGGGCGATTCCCGGGGGACAAGAAAGGCATTTCTGTGTGCCGCTGTAAATGATATCGATCCCCCATCTGTCCACCGCTACTTCCATACCTGCCAGGCTGGTTACCGTATCTACCAGGAACAGGGAGTCAGTGCCTTTGACCAGATCACCAATGGCTTCTACCGGGTTGGCTACGCCGGTGGAAGTTTCAGCATGGACCATAGCCACGATCTTATAATTGTTTTGCTTGAGCTTTTCAGCCACCTCATCAACCAGTACTGGAGTCCCCCATTCATACTCCAGGCTAACTACCCTGGCTCCAAGCCTTTCGGCCACATCTTTCTGCCGCATCCCGAATACGCCATTGATGAGTATCAGCACCGGGTCTCCGGGTTCGATAAAATTCACGAAACTGGTTTCCATACCAGCCGACCCGGTCCCGGACATGGGTATGGTAAGCCTGTTGCTCGTCTGAAAGACCTGTTGTAACTGTGCCTTCACCGTATCCATGATCTGGATAAAATAGGGATCCAGGTGTCCCAATGTACTGACCGATAAAGCCTTGTAGACGGATTCATGCACCATTGAGGGACCAGGTCCCATCAATAGGACTTCCTCCACGCCATTTAATAATTGCTGGTTGTTTTTTTGCATGATATGAGAGATATTTATAAATTGACTTCAACAATTCCCAGCGATGCCAGGTATGAAATACTTTTACGATGGTTATCAAAGCATGCCTGTTTATCATCAACGGAAAGCAGTTCCAGGGCGGCATACTTCACCTGGTTTCGGGACATCAGCCCGAATATTTGTTGATAGGGCATGGGATTTTCTTCAAGCATGGGTTGGAATGCCCCGTCTTTCCCGCATTTAAAATGGGTTGTAAACCAGCGGTCAGAGATCTGTTCAAGGTGTTCGGCAACATCATCCGGATCGGCCATACCCCTGCATGAGGGCAGGAAAGGATTGGCTGTATCGAACTGCAGTCCAATCCCCCTTGTCTTCTTGAAAAGATCTGCCAGTCCATATCCCCCGTCATTTCCAAACCAGGGTTCAATGATGTTTTCCAGAATAAACTGCACGTTCTGTTCTTTGGCTTCTGCAGCACACTGGTCCGCCAGCGAGGTAAGATGATCCATTTCCTCCTCTGTCCAGCCGGTCTTATCCCCGTCAGCAGCAAACTCTGACCAGGACATGATAGACCGCAGAATACCAGGTCGGCCAAAAATGGCAGTGTTCCTCACTGCCCTTTCAAATACTTCCTTAAATCCAGGGTCAAACAGGTCCTTATGTATTTCGTAGATTACCTCAACATCCTTCTCTCCGGCATAGGCTGCAAGGACCTTGCAATCCTCCGGTGAAAGATCCGCCAACGGATCCCTCAGCTCAATAAAGGCATAGCCCTCATCGGCCGCGAAATCAAGTAGGGCTTTAAGGTTATCTATGCCCAACGGCATGCAGGCCAGAAAATTCTGCGTGGAAAATCCGAGTTTTATCCCAGGGTACTGATCACTTACTTTCATACACCCAGCTCCCATCTCCTAAAGTAAAGTCCCTGGCGAACAATAGGAAGGCACTTGTATTCAATGGCTGCCATCTGCTCATTGTTTAAGGGAGAGAATTCCGAGGCGATCTTTACATTTTCTTCTATCTGTCCCACATCATCCACCCCAATTATAGTAGTGCTGACCGGCAGGGTCATGTTATATTCCAGGGCTTCCTTTATGGTAAGTGCTCCTGGTAATTTGGTTGCCATCCTTGCGGGTTGTTCATCCATGGGCGGAGGTGTCCAGGAGGATAACATCCTTCCCCTGGTGGCCACCTTCATGGAGATGATGCCCATGCCCTTTTTCTGAACTTCAGGAAGCAGGTAATTCTTAAAACTCAGGTAATGAACGTCTGCACCATTGACTGCCATCAGGATGGTGTCAAAATCAAATCGCTCAATGCATTGTTTCAGGATCATGGGTTCGTAATGTCCCGTGATGCCAAGGAATTTTACCATGCCCTCGGACCTGGCTTTTTCAAATGCCTTAATGGCCCCCTCATTTGAAAATATCTGGTCCACCTGGTCCTGGCGCTGTACATTGTGCAATTGCCAGATATTCAGGTGGTCTGTCTGGAGGTTTGTCAGGCTTTCTTCCAGTAAACGCATAGAATCGTCATATGAACGGAGGTGTGTTTTTGTAGCCAGGAAAACCTCTTTTCTCCTGGTCTTCATCACTCGGCCTATGTTCAGCTGGCTGAGTCCCTTTCCATAGGAAGCAGCTGTATCAATATAATTGATACCCAGGTCTATGGCCCTGTTAATTATCTTTTCAGACAATTCTTCCCGGCCTTTTGTCTCAATGGAAGCCTGTCCCCCGAGGCTCAGTATCCCAACCTTGTAGCCGGTCTTACCGAGGGCATTGGTGGGCATGGCAGCAAAGGTTCTTGGATTGAAAGGCAGATCATTGCCAGGCGCCGTGGGATGGGATGAATTAGCAACACCGGGAGCTGCTGCAGCTTTACTGGCCATGGCTATACCCATGGTTCCGGCCATACTGGCTCCCAAAAATTTTCTCCGGTTTATTTTTTCTTTTTTTGCCATGATATCTCAGATAATGGTTAAACATTACAATATAAAGAATATATGTGAAATTAGGACAGGATATGAATGCTTATTGAATCAGGATCCACTTCATTCGAATATGGAAAAATGGACACTGCCATATTTACGCATCACCTGGAACTGAGGATGGTGGATGAAAGAGTTATTTTTCCCATGTTCCAATATGAACCAGCCATCTTTTACAAGAATTCCGGCCTTCAGCACAAGTTCCGGAAGTGTTGGAATAATATCCAGATCATATGGGGGATCTGCAAAAACCAGGTCGTATTGGGTCCTGCATTGCCTGAGGTAATTAGACACATCAGACCTGATGACCCTGACATTATCTATCCCCAGTTTCCTGGTTGTCCTCAGGAGAAATGAAGTGGTCCTTGTATTGATCTCTACCTGGTCTACACGTTCTGCCCCCCTTGAAGCAAATTCCAATCCAATGCTTCCGGTACCAGCAAACAGGTCAAGGACCATGAGATCGTTGAAATCGTAAGTATTCGCAAGCACATTGAACAGTCCCTCCCTGGCAAAATCTGTGGTTGGCCTGGCTTTAAAGGAAGTGGGTACGGGGATGTACCTTCCTTTGTATTTGCCACTGATTATCCGCAATGAAAAACTTTAAAAAGACTCAGGCAACTGTGCATCTGTACATTCTCGAATACATGGGGATACTGAAATTCAGCAGGGGCAGTTCTGAATTTTATGTTCCTGAAGTAACGCTTCAACATGGATGGCCTGTCTGAAAATATATCAAAATCACCCGATAAGTGCAAGGGTGTAGATCCCTGGTCCAGTCCCAATTTATCAAAAACAAAGAGGATGAAGTACCATAGATCTTCATCGCTCCGGTACATGAAATTATTGTGAAATAATAGTTCCTGCTCGTTGGTTACCGCTACATCAAAATGACCCGAACTGAAATGGACATGAGCCGCTTTACCCCCTAAAGACCCGGTATGGACAACCTCACTGAGAAAGGGTGTGGCCTGGTGGTAAAATGCTGCATTTACCCATGACTTTAAATACAGGTTGGCAAGTTCATGATACATGGGAAAGACCAGGTAGGCATCTACCTGTTTCATAAAATTATACCTCAGCTCATCCAGGTCATCCAACGTATGGTTGAATTCGAAGTAGGATTTCAGCTGGCTTTTATCGAACAAAGCGGCTGGAAGCAATGTAGACCGATTATCCACCTGTATACATGAAACCCCTTGATAGGTTTGTTGAAGCAGGGGATCCTGTTGAAGAATGGCCTGGATTTGTTCAAAGAGCATATCCGAAGTAGCCACATTTTCAAACTGGTAACGTTTCAAAACCAGGTATTTCAGGCTAAAGGGTTCCAGTATTGAAAATAAAAATCCATCCAGGGAAGCCTGGATGGATAAGTGTAGAGAGCTTGTCTTGTTTATATCAAAAGTTTCGTCAAGGAGCTCAAATTGCAACATACAATAAAATTACTCCCAGTTCCCGGCATTATTGGTTGCCTCCTCCAACGATCCAACCCTAAGTCCGGGGTAACCTGTGATTTTTTCTCTTGTTTCCTTATAATTAATGATCAGCTGCCTGTCGAGACCTGAGAGCAGGACATCGTAAGGCACTTTGGCTTCAAATACCCTGATAGCAACCTTAGACGCGGTTTGCAGTTTGCCTGCTCCAAGTTCAAATTGATAGCCCTGTGTATAGGGAGCAAATTTTAATGAATCAATGGGGTAGCTTTCGGAAAACAATGAGTCCATAACACTTAGTCGGATGGTATCCCGGGAGATCAAACCCTCCTTTAGTGCCTGTTGTTCAGCTTTTTTCCGTCCTAACTCTTCAATCATTGAGTCAGGGACAGATCCAATGGCCTGGACAACAGAAAATGAGTCTGTTTTCAGGAAAGTAATAAGGCTGTCAAAGTCCCCTGTAAACTCACCATGTTCAGACCTGAAAGCCAGCTGGGCAATCCGGATGTCTTTCAAACGTTGAATAGTGGCGTGTTCTATCCGGTCTTTTTCCTTGTTGAAACGAATCGGTTTCTGGATGCTTTCCCATAGCAAATAGACCAATACGATAATAGCTACTGCTAATGCAACCTGGATTGCTGTTTTCATATTATTGTTGCAGTTTAGGTTTAATTCGGCTTCAAAATTAATATAAAAAATTAAATTTAAAATTTTAATTATAGATTAATTCCACACATGCTGCAAAACCACATAGCGGGGCTCCTTGGGGAAAATCTGGGGCATGATCCCACACCTGCACAGATTAAATTCATTGAGATAATGGCGGGATTCATAGCCCCGGGTAATGAAATGGATACTTTGATCCTGAATGGTTTTGCAGGTACAGGGAAGACTACCCTTGTCCGATCGCTGGTCAGGACCCTGGATGAATTCAAGCAAAAATATATGCTGCTTGCCCCTACAGGACGTGCAGCAAAGGTGCTTGCGGCCTATACCGGGAAACAAGCATATACCGTTCACAAGAAGATCTACCGTCAGAAATCAGCAAAAGATGGACTGGGACTCTTCGTGCTGGATAGGAACCTGATAGCAAATACCTTGTTTGTCGTGGATGAGGCATCCATGATTGCCAATCAGGAAGGCGATAAAAGCATATTCGGATCCGGAAGACTGCTGGATGACCTGGTGGAATTCGTATACAGCAAAGCGGGTTGCAAGCTGCTACTGATAGGGGATACGGCACAGTTGCCTCCGGTTGGTCTTGATATCAGTCCCGCATTAGATCCATCCGTCATGGAGCAATACGACCTAACGGTCAAATCCGTTTTCCTGGATGATGTGGTCAGGCAATCTCTCGATTCCGGCATTTTAATGAATGCTAACATGCTTCGAAAAGGAGTGGAAAAAAAGAAAACTGCCTGGCCTCAATTCCAAACCTCAGGTTTCCCCGATATCTCCCGTATTTATGGTTCTGAGTTGATTGAGGGGATCTCAGATTCCTTTGACAGGGTCAATATGGCCAATACCATTATCGTGACGCGCTCCAATAAAAGAGCCAATATTTATAATGAAGGCATACGCAGCAATATCCTCTGGAAGGAGGAGGAGATCACTGAAGGGGATATGCTGATGGTGGTCAGGAATAATTACTTCTGGGCACAGGAAGAACCCGAACTGGACTTTATCGCCAACGGGGATATTGCTGAAATAGTTGACATCCGGGAATACCAGGAAAGATACGGTTTCCGTTTTGCAGATGTGACACTGCGGTTTCGAGATTACCAGGACACAGAGCTTGATGTGAAGATCATGCTGGACACCATCAAACTGGAATCTCCTTCACTTGGATACGAGGGGAACAGGCAACTCTATTTCAACATCCTGGAAGATTTTCCCGATATAAAGAGTAAGAAGAAAAAATACGAGCTGGTCAGAGAACATGATTTTTTCAACGCTCTGCAGGTAAAGTTCGCCTATGCCATTACCTGCCATAAGGCCCAGGGTGGACAGTGGGATACCGTGTTTGTGGACCAGGGATATATCAAGGAGGAGATGATAGATACAGAATACTACCGCTGGTTGTATACTGCTATAACAAGGGCTACCAAACGCCTCTACCTGGTAAACTTCGGTGACCAGCTATTCGCTGATGAGGAATAATAGCCCAGGAGAATCAGACGAATTAGGGATTAGTCCCCGATGATCTTCACCAGCACCCGCTTGCGCCTCATCCCGTCAAACTCCCCGTAGAAGATCTGTTCCCAGGACATAGAATGATAAAGTTCGGTACGCTAATTGCATAGGTATAGATAGAGAGTAGATGATAAGACTCATCGATCAATGCCAGTGAAAAATGGTACAGTCGAAATAATAAGGCTGGGCAGTTCAATTCTGTCCTCTGGCACTCCTTCCTACTTAATAGTATATCTACATTAGAACAGTAAGTAACGACTTCCAAGTCTCCAAAGATCTAAGATAATCCTCCTGCAGTCAGGGCGTATGAAATTATTGAAAAGATATGGTTTTATGCGATCTGAAAAAGATGAATCTGGAAAGTAGTCAGTTAATCTCCAATAATCTTAACAAGGACCCTTTTTCGTCTCTTCCCATCAAATTCGCCATAAAAAATCTGTTCCCATGGGCCGAAATCCATTTGACCATCAGTTACAGCAACAACGACCTCCCTGCCCATTATCGTTCTTTTCAGATGGGCATCAGCGTTGTCTTCGTATCCATTATGGTGATATTGAGAGTGAGGTTTCTCTGGGGCAAGCTTTTCAAGCCAGACTTCGAAGTCATGATGCAGACCGGATTCATCATCATTGATGAAAACAGATGCTGAGATATGCATTGCGTTAACAAGGATCAAACCTTCCTGCACGCCACTCTCAGCGAGGCATGATTGTACATCCGGAGTGATATTAATGAGCTGTCTGCGTTGGGTTATGTCAAACCAGAGTTCTTTGCGGTATGATTTCATGACAGTGTTTTTTACGAAGATATAAATTTAATGAAAAGCTTTTCCAGAAATTACTTTTCCTGCTTTGTAATAAATTCATTAACTTTAATAGAGAAATAAGATTTATCCGTGTAACATTCAGATAATTAAGTATTTACTTACTATATTAAACCTACACACTTACAAATTAAGGAGGAACTATCATGTATTTCAAAGAAAAAATTGTCTTTTGTTTCTATTTTACTTTCATCTCTTTTAACCTCTCTTTCGCCCAGACAAATGGATGGGAATTACAGCAAAGCGGAACGGATGCCTATCTGACTGATGTGTTTTTTATCAATGCTGATACCGGTTGGGTAACAGGTATGGGTATTATAATGAATACGACAGATGGGGGATTGAGCTGGACAGTCCAGGATAGTAGTGATATGGAATTCTGGGCCATCCATTTTACAGATAAAGATCATGGATGGGTTGTAGGATATAAGAGTTCAGGACTTCATGGATTCATTTATCAAACAGCAGATGGTGGGCAAAATTGGTCTATAAATGATAGTACTCAATACGAGCTGAACGATATCTTTTTTGTGAGTGTGGACATAGGTTATGCAGTGGGAGGAGGACGAAGTCGCTCAACCATTTTAAGAACTAACAATACAGGTACTGACTGGGAGGAACTTGATAACTATCACGATCAGCTTTTTACAGTACATTTTATTAATGACACCGTAGGTTGGGCAGCAGGAGCGGCAGGTTGTATCTTAAAAACAAATGATGGCGGAAATAGCTGGGATAAAACAAATCTAGGTATTGGTTTTGACAATTTTAGGTCAGTTCACTTTGTCAATTTGGATACAGGCTGGGTTGTTGGAGGTGATAATATCTTCAAAACCACGAATGGGGGAGATTCCTGGGTTTCTCAGCAAGGGCAGAGCAATCATTATTACAATTGCTGTTATTTTATAAGTTCAAGTTTCGGTTGGGTGGGAGCATATGCCAGTTCTTACGGTAAGCTAATATATACTACGGATGGAGGAGATGGCTGGCAGGTCCAGGACTCCATTGCAAATAGTAACATCACTTCTATAATTTTCATTGACGAAAACACAGGTTGGTGTGTAGGCCCTGAAGGTCTCATCATGAAAACATCTTCAGGCGGGATTGTATCTGTAGAAGATGCCGGGCAAAAACAAAATTTACTGCCAGAACGATTCGGGCTTCATCAAAATTATCCGAATCCTTTTAGTTCTCTTACAACGATAAGTTATAATCTTCCTGTTTCATGCCATGTCAGGTTAGTTGTCTATAATCTCCAGGGAGAAGAAGTAATCAGGTTGGTTGACAGAAAACAGTCAGCAGGGAATCATGATTTATTATTTGATGGCTCAGGTTTGGCAGAAGGAATCTACTATTACAAATTGACGGATGAAAGGAAGAACGCTGTTCGAAAAATGTTATTGGTCAAATAGCGTCAGTGTAAAAAATGATAAACTCTACCAATAATTATAATCATGAAATCCCCAGACAATCATTTTTCACATTTGAAATCACATTCCTGTTGTCCTGCTCACGATCAAAACAATTCCTTATCAAGCGGTTTAAGCCGCAGAAAATTCATCAAGGTTGCAGGGGGCTCAACCCTGTCTGTTGTTGCCCTTTCAGGACTGTCATGGCAGGCGTTGGCAGGAACAGGTCTTGAAGAATATTCCGGGATCCGACGGCAGCCATTGCTTGTAAAGCCGATCCTGGTGTATAGCACGCCTGAACCTAAACATCAGTCAAGCTGGAGATCCTGGGGTGGCATTCAGACCAAACAGGATGCCGAGGAGGAAATCTCAAGGATCAATGGTGAACTTAAGAAGCTGAAATCAGACGCAGATTTTCCATTGGATTTTCTGCCGGTTTCAGGTATACGCGGTTCAGCTGATATCGATGGAATCAACGATATAGGATCAGCCGATACACTGTTAATTTATGCTGCTGGCGGATGGATGGATACCTTCGATGCCCTGCATAAGATGAATAAGGACATGATATTTTTCTGCCGTCATAAATCCGGACCGGTTTATTTGTGGTATGAGATCATCAGCCCGAGATTTCTCAGGCAGCATACAGATAAACTGGCGCTGAATGGGGTAGACGAAATGGATGTGGTGATCGACAGCCAGGATGAAATAAAGTGGCGGTTGAGGGCCTTATGCGGTTTGAAAAATACACTGAATGCAGGTGTCATTGCGGTTGGTGGTCCTGGTGCTTGGGCACAACCCAAAGGTGTGGTTCCGGGACTGGTCGAAGATAAATTTAAGTTCAATATCCAAACCTTATCCTATGATGAGCTGGGAAACCTGATCAGGGAAGCCCGTCAAGATAAATCTGCTGTTGACCGTGCCAGGCAGAGGGCAGGGGATTATCTTCATGATG
>CAZXOJ010000095.1:0-2841 GCA_964642325.1 uncultured Bacteroides sp.
CCGGCGGGGTCAGTACAGATTACTCAGAAGGGAACCAGGGACTTTGGAACTTTACCGACAACCATGGGACCTCCAATACAGGTCAGGCAGATGACGGTACAGTTCTGAATAACCTCATTATTCCTATTCGCGGATTCACTTTCAACGTGGCATCAGGCACACAAACAATCTGCCAGGGAGATACCCCCGATCCAATCATTGCCTCTACACCCAAGGGGGATATCAGTTTTACATACGAGTGGCTGGCCAGCACCAATAGCAGTAGTTGGTTTCCTGCATCCGGAACCAATAACCAGAAGGATTATGCACCGGGAACTCTTTTCGATACCACCTATTATAGAAGGGTAGTTACACCAACGGATACATTGAACAGGGATACCAGCGGGTTAGTTTCCATCTATGTACATGACACCATCAGCAACAATTTCCTATCCCCGGATGATATCATATGCTGGGATGTACAACCCGACACCATGACCGGGACGATTCCTGTCGGTGGTGACAGATTATTCTATTATTACGGCTGGGAAAACAAGTCCGGAGCAGGATCCTGGGCATCCACCCCGGATGATACCCTTGCAGGTTACAGGTATCCTGCCGGTTTACAGGAAACGACCTATTTTAGAAGAAAAATTACCTCGGGGGCCTGTATACATTACAGTGATTCCCTGACTGTAGAGGTACTTGATACCATTGCTGGGAACCAGGTCATGGACAATCAACTTATCTGCCAGTATACTTCTGCCGACAGCATGTTCGGCGCTGTACTCAGCGGGGGAGATAACACCTATGCTTATTCCTGGCAGATGACATACGGATTACCCACCAACTGGGTTGAAATGGGTACGGATAAACATTTTGACCCCGGAGATCTGGATACTGCAACCATCCATTATTACCGGCGGGTAGCCAGCTCCGGCGGACCAGGGCAGGATGCCTGTGTGGATGCCAGTAATGTACTTACCATACAGGTGCAGCCTGAGATCAGTAACAACTTGCTGGAGCCCTTGGACACCCTGCTATGTGAGGGGACAGATCCAGAGAGTATCCGTCCGGCGCTTGATATTGGTGGTGGGGATGATATGGTCTATGCTTACTTGTGGGAAGAGAGCCTGGACCAGGCGGGCTGGATACCCTCGACAGGAGGCACAGAAGCTGTATATGCCCCGGCACCGCTTTCAGATACTACCTGGTTCCGGCGAATTGTTCATTCCGGGGAGTGCTGGGATACAAGTTCAACAGCCCTGTTCAATGTTCATCCCCGAATACTGAATAACCTGGTTACTGACAACGATACTGTGTGTTATAACACCCAACCCCTGCCCTTTACCCAGGACGGATCTCCAGTGAGTGGTGGGGTCGGGATTTTTACATACCACTGGAAATCAAGAACTGGCCAGTCCAGCTGGGAAGATGCAAACGGGGTGAGTGACCAGCCCGGTTACCAGGCTGCAGCACTGACTGATACTACATACTTCAGCAGGGTCATAGAATCAGGGGTATGCATTGATACCAGCAATCTACTGGCGGTGGTAGTACAGGATGATATACAAAACAACATCATTAACGGGGATCTCCCGATTTCGGAAGCATGTGAAAACATTGGTGATTCCATCACAGGTACCGGAAGCTTGGACCTGACAGGAGGTGATGAAGCCCTTTATACATACCTCTGGGAGAAATTCAATACCGGTTCACAACTTTGGCAGGATGCACCGGTGGACAATAGTCCGAATACAGAAAGTATTTATATCACAGAAGACATGACCATCAGGTCTTATTACAGGCGGCATGTCTGGTCCGGTGCCTGTCATGATGTTACTGATTCAGTTACCCTCAATGTAAATCCAAGACCAACCATTACCCTGCAATCCGTCGATCACCTGGTGGAATGTTATGATGGGATCACCCCGGCATTGTTTAATATACCTGTTCAGTTGACTGGTACACCCCCATTTGTGGTCCAATATAACAAAATGGATAACGACAGTGCCGGATCTTCCGTGGCTTCCAGCGGAAGTTTTACCGTTCCATTGTACTCGTTTTCCATCACCGATTATACCATTACTATCACGGACCTGATAGACAAAAATATTTGTTTCAGCTACCAGGCTGATCTGCCGGCAGCAACTCCAACTGCCCGGATCAGCAGAAAGCCTGAGCCACTGTTACTGCTAGCAGCAGATTCTGTTTGTGGTCCTGCATTAACTGTTACAGCACGTGATCCCATTAGTAGCACAGCCACGGGTTGGTGGTCAACGGCTGATCAGGGTTTCACTTTTGAAGAATCTACAAGTAGCGAAACGGAACTCTCTACAGATCTGCTTGGCAAAGACAAGGCGGAGACCGTCATTCGCTGGACAGAGCTCAACGGAAGCTGTGTTGTAGAGTACAGTGATACCCTGGTTGTTCTCTTTGAAGAACCGGATCCTGCAGCCGTCAACAATGAAGATTCCATTCTGTATTTTGCACCCAATACCCGCTTATGGGCCATTCCAACCAATGCGGGACAGGGAACCTGGACGCATATTAGCGGGACTGCCCAGATGGATAATGATGACAGTCATAACCCGAATGTATACGTGTCATTTGGCGATGCGGACCTTGACAAACCAAATGAAAACTTTTTCCGCTGGGAGGTTTCTAATGTTGTTTGTCCGGTTACCTTCAAAGATGTCAGGGTAGAGAGGCGGGATATCGCACAGTATACAGCTTTCTCACCAAATTACGATAATATCAATGATTTTTACGTACTCGACGGACTTGAATACGCCGATGAATTTACGATGAGTATATTCACCCGCCAGGGGGTTGTCATACACAAGATAGAAAAGAAGCCCG
>CAZXOJ010000095.1:2941-5359 GCA_964642325.1 uncultured Bacteroides sp.
ATGAGTATATTCACCCGCCAGGGGGTTGTCATACACAAGATAGAAAAGAAGCCCGGGGGCGTATTGACGGATGACCTTTGGTGGAATGGAAGACTGGATAGTGGGAATGAGGCAGCGGATGGCACCTATTATTATGTACTGACAGTGAAGTACGCGGGACAAACATATGAGTATAAGGGTTATTTTGAACTGGTAAGATCGATACAATAGGCATGAGAAAATTAATAATCATATCGGCCAGCTTATTGATGATCCTCCAGGGTGTATTGGGACAGAACACCAAGCATTATACCCCGGTGAACATGTACATGATGAATACCCTGCTGATCAACCCGGGTTATGCAGGTACCAAGGAAGCCATGTCGGGTTCCCTGATGTACGGAAACAACTGGGCCGGCATGCCAGGTGCCGGGAACCTGATGGCCATGTCATTTGATTCGCCCATTAACTGGCTTAAGGGGAGGGTGGCACTCGGGGGACTGGCAACTTCGTCGACCTACGGGTTGAACACCAATACGAATGTGTATGGCTATTATAATTACAGGATCCCTATCGGCCAGGGGAAGCTCGGACTCGGACTCAGAGGTGGGGTGAACAACTACAGCAGGCGGCTTACAAAAGCTGACTTCAGGGAACCCAACGATCCGGTTCAGCTTGATGAAAGCCGGTGGTTCCCCAATTTCGGACTGGGTATTTTCTGGTTCACTGCTGATTATTATGTTGGATTGTCCATCCCTGATTTCTTTTTCCCACCCTCAGGCTCCAACGCCTTTGACCATGATGTGGCCAATTATAATTATACTTTTGTAGGGGGCTATATATTTACTGCTTCAGATAATTTCAGGATCAAACCGTCAGCCCTGGTTACATATACACAGAATTCTCCATTGGTTTACCAGGCCACACTGAACTTCATCCTGTTAAATGATATGTTATGGCTGGGGGCTTCCTATAAGCCCAACGGCATTGTAGGTATTGTGGAGTTCCAGTTCCAGAAATGGCTCAGGCTTGGTTATGCATATGAATTTCCGACCGGTGATCTGGTCGGTTTCACCAGCGGATCACATGAGATATTATTGAGGTTGGTCTATAATAAGAAACTAAAAGTTGTCAGTCCAGGATATTTCTGGTAAGCATGAAAAAGGGTATAACATATAGTTGCTTCCTCGTCCTGCTCATAGTCAGCCAGGGTCAAAGTCAGGCCCAGGAACTATTTACCGTAGAAAGGGTCCCTTTCTCTACGCGTGAGTATTATGAATATGCACCCTTCCCCTACCAGGGTAATATCGTATTTACTGCGGAAAAGCGCATTAAATTCGGAAAAATCTCAACAGGAGAAAGGAATCAGTTTGCAGCAAATCTGTTTATTGTCAGGCCATTAGGGGAAAATGAATGGTCGGAACCTACCATCTTTGCCAACGAATTATCAGATGTAAATATAAATCACGGCTGGGCCACCTTTAATGAAAGGGGGAATCGCATGTTTTTTACCCGGAATTATGATGCAGGTAGTAAAGATGTTATGGCAAATGCCGGAATTTATTATGCAGGATATGCTGGTGGGCAATGGACAGGCGTTCAGCCTTTTGAATTTAATGATCCTGCGATAAACCTGATCCATCCAAGCCTGAGCATGGACGGGAACATGCTGTTTTTTGCCTCAGATATGCCTGGAGGTGAGGGTGGATTTGATATTTATGTCTGTACCATGGAAGGGAATGCATGGGGTGCTCCGGTGAACCTGGGACCCGCAGTGAATACCCGCAGGCATCAAATATACCCGGTTTACCACGAAAACGGTCGCCTGTACTTCTCTTCCAATGATCACCCTGGTCAGGGAGGATATGATATATACTATACAGAAGAGGTGGATGGACAGTGGGTCACTCCTGTAAACCTGCCTGCCCCCATAAATACTCGTAGAAACGAAGGATTTTTTATAGCCATTGATACAGCCCATACTCAAGGCTATCTAACCTCTAACAGGGAGAGGTCTCGTACCAACAGTATTTTTGAATTCAACCTGGATGTCCCGGCTTTTGATTCCTGTAATCTACAGGAGGAAAATAACTATTGTTTTACCTTTTATGAGGCTGGGACAATGGAAATGGATACAACGAATTATAAGTATGAGTGGCTGATTGAGGACAATAGGTTCAGGCAGGAATCAGTTGACTATTGTTTCCGTGGCATTGGTGATTACATTATCCAGTTGAATGTTATTGATATGATTTCAGGAGAAGTAATGTTTAACGAAGCTACTTATGAGTTGAATATCGTCAATATTGAACAGGTGTATATTTCCTCTCCAGACACCATCTATGTCAATGAGACCATTGCGCTTGACGGGAACCGGACCAGCCTGGATAATTTTCAGGTCGACCGGTATTATTGGGACATGGGTGACCTGACCTGGAT
>CAZXOJ010000095.1:5459-13889 GCA_964642325.1 uncultured Bacteroides sp.
CATTCCGTAAATAAACCTGGTCCGCTTATGCTAACTGTTGATAAATCAATGAGTGAACATTATCATCATTGACTATTTTCGTAATAAATATAAAATTTGCACGGATTTTGCCAGTTGATATCAGGGACAGATAAATAATGGACATTTCAACAAAATATATCTTCCTTTTACTGCTGGTCAGTTTTGCCCATAACACCGGTGCACAACATGTACCTGCCAGTGATGAAAACATCCCTTACCTGATGACCTTCGGGAACAAGGCAGAAACATCATGGGGAGATGATGATTACAGCCTGACATTCTTTTTCAGGATACCAAAGGAATATACAGATCCTATATATATAAGGATATGGGATCCTGATTGTGGCGGGGAACATGATGAGATCAATGGTGTTTTTGATACCGAGACCACTTTTGAGATATTCGGTGGAGAAGATTGCTGGGAGCCAGATGATGCCAAAGGAATTAATCCGGTGGGGAATTATAAAAGCGGAAATCTGCTGGCGTATAAATCTTTTGGTGTTGATTCAAGATATGATGACGACTGGTATACATTCGGGCCCTTTAATCCGACAGAAGGTGAGCTTGTAGATCAGTGGCAGGAGTATGTTTTTAAGATCATCGTGGAAGGAGTGGATGGAGATGACGGGAATATGTACAGGTTCTACCTAACCACTGATCCTGAAAACAACAGGGACGTGGAAGGTGGGAATGCATTTGCTTACGAGTATTCTTTCAGGATGCATAATAATCCTAATGAGGTTTCCCATATATATCCTTTCGTGGATGATCGCGCCATATCTGTAAAACAGCGGAATTTTGACTGGGACAATGACGGCCTGATCAGGATAGTTTCCTATGCACGGAGGGGACAGATCAGTGAAGTTTCGGGTGAAGATCACTGGAGCGAAGATGAATTTGCCGTACTGGAAGGGGAAGCTACAAAATCACTGGACCTGCAATTCCATAAGAAAAAATCACCTGCCGTACGTAACAATAATGTGGTCATTACAGTACAAAACCAATATGGTGAATATATGCCCTTTTTCGTAATACCCATTGGCGGGGTTCCGAAATATAAATATTCCATAGGCGTTACACCACAGAAGAAGTCAACAAATTAGCAGCTAACCCGGAATCCATATGAAGCAAGTACCCCTCCTCCTGAGCTTCACCCTTTACCTGGTTGTATCGACTTTTTCCCTGCATGCCCAGAATTACAAATTCAGGCAGTACGGGGTTGAGGATGGTATTTGTCATCCCTTTGTTTATACGGTGATCCAGGATACAAAAGGATATATCTGGCTGGGTACGGGAGAGGGATTGTGCAGGTACAACGGTTTCGAATTTGATGGGGATTTTGAGGCAGACTCTCTCCCGGATGCTTTTGTTAAAAAGAGTCACCGGGACTCAGAGGGAAACCTGTGGTTTGGCCATAATGATGGTTCCATAACATTATATGACGGCACAGAATTCCTGGTAATGGATATAGAAGACAAGATCAACAGCACCATTAATGGTATTGCGGAAGATCCGGAAGGGCGTATCGTCTTTGCCACCCAGAACCAGGGATTGATCATTATAGATGAAGATCATGGTGTGGAGATTATTCAGGAACCATTTAAACGGAAGCTGATCTCATCTATCAGTTTTACACCCGAAGGACAATTGCTTGTCGGGGCATTTGACGGATTGCATCTCTATGGTTATGATTTTAGTGCTGATACCATCACCTACCAATCAAAAATATCAGCTGTTCCCAATACCCAGATCACTGCTATTGTATATGATGGTCAGCGAGGCCATTTTTGGATAGGTTCACAGGATGAGGGGCTTTATGCTTTGAGACTTGATGAAAACAATCCTGCTGCTTCTTCCAGTGAGAAGATAGGGAATGATGGCATTTTAGAATATACATCCATCCTGTCTATCACGGTCGACAGGGAAGGATACCTCTGGCTCAGCACCCGCGGAGAAGGTGTATACAAACTGGCAGTGAGCGTGGATGATTTGAGCATTACGGAGTTTGTTAATTTCGGGGAACACAACGGCTTGGGTTCCAAATATACTACTGATGTTTTCCAGGACATGGAAGGGAATTTCTGGATCAGTACATACGGGAACGGACTAGCCGGGCTTTTCGATGAGGCATTTACCTTTCATGATTACCAGGATCAGACTGGGACTACCCTGTCTTCCGTGCTCACTGATGAAGAAGGGTTCTGGATGGCAGGGAACGGCAAGCTGGTCAGGTATAACACAGGATTGCAGTCCACCATGAAGGAATACGGCCCTGGCAGTGGACTCCCCATGGATAAAATAACAGCCCTTTACGAAGATGACAAAGGCTATTTATGGATTGGTACAGGAAACAGCGGCCTCTACAGGATGAATGTGGAACAGGAAGTGATTTCCAGGTATTTTATATCACAGAACTCCCTGGAGAACATTGTGAATGCCATTGACGGTGCAGGTGATATCATCTGGATGGCCACCAATAATGGTGTATTTTCGATCAATTTTGGAACAGGTAAAATGGAACGCTTCGGTATCGGTCCCAGGATACCCCACAATAAGATCAATGATGTATATGTAGATTCCGAAGGCAATGCATGGATCGCTACCCGCAGCAACGGAATCGTGTCTGTCAATACGGAAATGGAGTATTCTATTGCTGCCGAGCAAATGGTTGTTCTTGAATTTATTTCCATCACGGAAGATGAATATGGAAACCTCTGGGCAGCCACAGCCAATGACGGCATATTCCAGTTCCTGGCTGACACGCTAGAGCATTATTCAACATACAATGGGCTGAAGTCCACGGCCTGTTATAGTATCGTGGATGACCGGCAGGGCAATATCTGGATAGGCCACAGGCTTGGACTGAGTAAGCTTGATCTTGAGCGGCGGATTGTTGTAACCTATGGGACTGAAAGTGGGATAAACGGGGACTGCCAGCCAAATGCTTCCGCTGTAACATCAGATGGAGTTGTCCTGTTTGGCACTTCTGATGGACTTGTCCAGTTTGACACGAAGAAAGAAAGGAGGAACCAGACACCCCCGCTTACCAGTATCATCTCCGTGAATATTGCGGATAAGGAATATGATATCACTAAACCCATTGTTTTGCCCTATGGTATTTATAAAGTCAGGATAGAATGGATAGGATTGAACTTTGCAGCCCCTGAGAAAGTGACCTACCAGTACAAACTGGATGGTTATGATGACTGGTCCGATCCGACCAGTCAGGTTTTTGAACAATACCCGCGCATTGAGGACGGGACCTATACCTTCATGCTCATGGCCTACAACAGTGAGAATGTCGGTACGGAAGTCCCAGTTGAATTCAGGCTCCGTATAAAACTACCCATATGGAAAACCTGGTGGTTCATTACCATAGCCATATTAATGCTAATATCCTTCTTCCTGGTTATTATAAAGTACAGGGAAAGAAAGGCCAAACAATTCCAGGAGATTCTGCAGAAAAAACTGGATGAAAGGACCCGCGAAGTGGTCATGCAAAAGGACGAGATCGAGATCAAGAACAAGGACATCACTGATAGTATCAATTATGCCCAGCGGATACAGGCGAGTATCCTGCCTCCCATAAGCAAGCTCCAGGAAACTTTTTCAGGTTCTTTTGTCTTCTACCAGCCACGTGATATCGTAAGTGGTGATTTTTACTGGTATGACTATTTGGATGATAACAGGTTTGTAGTCGTATGTGCAGACTCGACCGGACATGGTGTGCCTGGCGCATTCATGTCCATGATCGGCACGACACTGATCAAAGATATTACGGCAAGAAAGGAAGTTGATTCGCCGGCGGCCTTGCTGGAAATGCTTGACCAGGAGATTATGGAGGCCCTGAACCAGAATATTGAAGCAGAAAGATCCAATGACGGGATGGATATCATTGTTTCGGAAATCAATATGAAGACTAAACTCCTGCGGGTATCTTCCGCCATGAGGCCTATGATCATATACCGTTCAGGTGAACAGACCTATATCAGGGGCAGCAGGAGTTCTGTAGGTGGACAGTACGAAAAGGAAGACAAGGTATTTGAAACCTTTGATTACCAGTTGATGAAAGGGGATAAGGTATACATGTTCTCTGACGGTTATCCCGACCAGTTTGGTGGACCGCTCGGTAAAAAATTCAAGATGGTCCGTGTGAAGAACATGCTGAGAGATATTCACGAGAAAACCATGGAGGAACAATACAATTACATCAAGAACAATTTTGAGATCTGGCAAGAGGACAATGATCAGGTCGATGATGTATTGTTTATGGGCATCGAGATCTGATGCGCTTATAGGACTGACCAAATTCCGGCAGTCCGGGTTTATTTCCAATCTATAAAAATAATCTCGTCTGTAGTATCCACATTGCTTCTGTGGAATGCCCGGTCCATCAGGTAAAATGAATACCGCAGGGTATCGTAATCGATGGTAAAATATTCGATATCCACGGTGATTTCACCCTTCAGGGTTTTATTCTGTCCCTCCCTGTCAAGCGGTGGGATACGGTAGTACGGGGGAGCCAGGAGTTCAGATGTATCCACTTCCCGGTAAACGCCATTGACCATTTCATGCAGGGTCAGGAAGAGGTTGTATTTGATTGAATCCGGAGCATTGATACTATCGAAGATAGGTTCGATCCCGATATCTCCATCTCCGTCCTCAAAATCAAATGTCAAGGTCCCGGTAAGGACCTTCTGGTTCAGGGCATTGATCTTCTCTTCAAGGATAAAACCCTTGTATTCGACCTTGGGTATATCAGGCAAGGTCTTTGGTGTGGGACAACCAGCCAGGGCCAGTGTCCCTATTATCATGATATATAAAACCCTTTTCAACTTATCACTTTATTATGCTCACAAATTTACAACGAAATAATATGAATTTCATTATTTTCTGAAAGCCCTATTTTTCTCTGAAAAAGATCTGTACAGGCACACCAGTCAACTCGAATTTTTCACGCAAGCGATTCTCCAGGTAACGTTTGTATGGATCCCGGATGTACTGGGGCAGGTTTGCATAAAAGGCAAAAGTGGGAGCATGGGTGGGCAATTGAGTAACATACTTTATCCTGATGTATTTTCCCTTATGGGCTGGTGGCGGGTGTTGCTCGATGGCTTCCAGCATATGTTTGTTCAGGGCGGAAGTGGGTATTCTCTGAATGCGGTTCCGGAAGACCTCCATGGCAGTTTCCAGCACCCGGAATACCCTCTGTTTATTAATAGCCGAGATGAAAATAATGGGAAAATCCTGAAAAGGGGCGCATTTCTCACGGATCTGTTTTTCGAAAGCTTTCATAGTATTGGTATCCTTCTCGACCAGGTCCCATTTATTCACCAGGAGTACTAGGCCTTTGCGGTTCCTGATGATCAGGTGCAAAATGTTCACATCCTGTCCTTCTATGCCACGTTCGGCATCGATAAGCAACAAACAAACATCGGCCGTTTCTATGGCCCGGATGGAACGCAATACAGAATAAAATTCCAGGTCTTCTGATACCTTCCCCTTTTTCCTGAGCCCCGCCGTATCTATCAGGAAAAAGTCATGGTTGAATTTACTGTATCTTGTCAGGATGGAATCACGGGTGGTACCTGCAATGGGTGTGACAATGTTCCTTTCCTCACCTATGAGGGTATTTATCAGGGTCGATTTTCCAACATTGGGTCTTCCCACAATGGAAAACCTGGGCACACCCTCTTCCTCTGTATCCTTCTCCTTAGAGAAGTGTTCCACCAGGACATCCAGCAGGTCACCAGTACCGCTCCCGTTGATGGAGGAAATGGGATTGGTCTCTCCCAGTCCCAGTTTATAGAAAACATTGGCATCGTAGCGGCGCTCATTATTATCCACCTTATTGACTGCCAGCAGTACTGGCTTGTCAATTCTTCGGAGCATTTCAGCCACCGCTTCATCCAGGTCGGTAATACCACTTAACACATCAACCACAAAGAGGATAACATTGGCCTCATCCATGGCCAGCAATACCTGTTTGCGGATCTCTTCCTCAAATACATCCTCAGAATTTGTCACATACCCCCCGGTATCGATGACCGAAAATTCCCGGCCATTCCAATCGGACCTCCCGTAATGCCGGTCACGTGTTACTCCACTTATTTCATCTACAATAGCTTCCTTGCTCTCCGTCAAGCGGTTGAAGAGGGTGGATTTGCCTACGTTAGGCCTGCCTACTATGGCAACTAAATTTCCCATATATATATTTATTTGCTAGGTGGGATTATACCCGAATTGTTTCAAGATCCGGCTGTCATTCCTCCAGTCCTTCTTAACCTTTACGAATAACTCCAGGAAGACCTTCTTTCCAAAGAATTTCTCCATGTCAATCCTGGCCATGGTTCCTACTTTCTTGAGGGCTTTTCCCTGGTGCCCGATCAGGATCCCCTTCTGTGATTCACGTTCAACATAGATGATGCTTCCGATGTTGATGATCTTGTCGGATTCCTTAAAACTTTCTACCTCAACCTCCACCGCATAGGGTACCTCCTGCTGGTAATTTAAAAGGATCTTCTCACGGATCATCTCTGAAACAAAGAAACGTTCACTTTTATCTGTCAGTTCATCTTTGGGATAGAAAGGAGGTGATTCAGGCAGACTTTCCAGTATGAGTGCAAAGATCCTTTCCAGGTTGAATTTCTCCAGGGCTGAAATGGGAATGATGGTGGCAGCAGGTACAGCCTCCTGCCAGTCATTGATCAGCCTGCTGACGGCTTCCTCATTGCTTAGGTCGATCTTGTTGATCAGGATCAGCAAGGGGATCTTTAATTTGTTCAGCTGTGCTACCATCTCTGAAGCCTTCTCTGTACCATCCTTAATATCTGTCACAAAAAGGATAATATCTGCATCGGTGAAAGCGGACCTGGCAAATTTCAACATGTATTCCTGCAGCTTGTATCCAGGGGTGATCAATCCAGGTGTATCGGAATATACCACCTGGAAATCCTCCCCATTCACAATGCCTAGTATCCTGTGCCTTGTCGTCTGCGCTTTGGAGGTGATGATGGATAGGTTCTCACCTATCATAGCATTCATGAGGGTGGATTTCCCGACGTTTGGTTTCCCGATGATATTTACAAATCCTGCCTTGTGTGGCATAATGTTTTACAGGTTAAAGCGTATGGTGAATTTAAATGCAAAATTATCAATTGTTTTGGGAAGTGAATAAGGACCGTACCGGTAAAATACTCCCAGCCCAAATCCGATGAACCACTGACGCAATAAATTATTGAATAGGATGCCCGATTCATAATAGCCTTTCTCATAAGATTCCTGGTTCAGGTTCACATGCCTGGGATCGTAGGTTAGCTGTCCAAATCCAGCACTGGTGGCCAGTACAATCCCAGGCTGGAAGGACCCGCTACTGAATAGGAGCTTGCCGAAATCCTGCTGGAAATGTATATTGGCAAAACTGCCGGAAACAAATTCATTCAGCCGCATAGTGGCAAAACTATTTTCAGTTTCGATGGTAAATTTGCCGTAACTTCCAATCCCGGCATACAACAAGGGGTAGGGCAGGCTCCTGTCAGCCCAGCCTCCGGCCAGGGCAATTTTCGTGTCCCCGACTGACTTGCTGACAAAGGTCTTGGTGATCTTGGCTTCGATTTTTGTATATTCATATTCCCCTCCCAGAATGGGGAGTCCCACGCGGACATTGGCATAAATCACAGGAAACTTGGTCCCAAGAGACAACCTGTTCCCCCTTGGCGTTTCAAGGAATTTCTCCTTGTGTGCATACCTCAGTAAAACGCCCGTCTCGGTATAAGGGAAATTATCCACCTCCTGTTCTCCCTCTGCTGTGCTTTCCACATACCGGTAATCAGATGTAACCTGCCGGTTGTTCTGGGAAAGGTAAGTATTGATCTTGATATACCGCAGAGCCGGGAATTGAAATTCAAAGGCTTTTTGCTCTATGATATCCATTTCCGAGATCAGGAAGTTGCGGAAAACTTCCGAAGAAGTAATGGGAGGCTGTTCAAGAAGATTGAAATCAGCGGTTTCCTTAACATCATAGTCATAATTGAATTTGATCCAGGCATCCTTTCTGTAATTAAGGTTAAATTTCAGATGCCCCCCGTATTTCATTCTTTTATCCTTGGTGCCATATGCCACTCTGCCACCGATGCTGAACCACCGTGCTATCTTATCATTGGTCTCGACGGCTGCACCGAAGCGCCATCCTTCATAATTGTTCCAGTTGATCAGGCTGCGGTAATCAAGGTTGAGGAACCCGATGGGGATATAGCCGGAGGCAAAAGTCTCAAAAATCTTCAATGTACGGTCAAAGTGCGCTTCCTGTCCCACACTGTCAATAAACTGATAGGTATTGGAATCCTTGCTGGTCAGTGGATTCACCCTGTATTGCTCCCAGTAATGCTCATCCTGTTTGTGGGCACCATC
>CAZXOJ010000096.1:0-13819 GCA_964642325.1 uncultured Bacteroides sp.
TTATCTCGGGAGATTTAGAGTACGATGAGACAAGAAAAATTGTTGAAGATTATTTTGGTGACATTCCTAAGGGGGGCCATGAGATCTACCGACCGGATATTAAAGAGCCACCTCATACAGAAGAGATCAGAAAAACAGTATATGACAATATCCAGCTCCCGGCGCTATTTACAGCATACAGGATGCCAGCCATGGGCGATCCTGATTCTTATGCATTGGAGATGCTACAGACTCTATTATCCGGCGGACAGAGTTCCAGGTTGTATAAGGAACTGGTAGATAATAAACAACTGGCCCTCGAATCTGGTGCCATTCCCCTGGCCCTCGAAGATGCAGGCGTTTTTATCATATATGGAATAGCTAACACGGAGGTAAAACTGGAAGACCTGGAAGCTGCGGTGGAAGAAGAGATTACCAGGGTGATCGAGTCAGGTCTGTCGGAACGGGAATTCCAGAAACTACAGAACCAGACGGAAAACGATTTTATTAGCCGTAATACTACCATGGGGGGTATTTCTGAGAGCCTGGCCAATTATTATACCTTTTTCGGGGATGCCAACCTGATCAATACTGAAATTGAAAAATACCTGGCTGTCACCCCTGAAAATATCATTGATGTAGCCAGAAAGTACCTGGTACCTGAAAACAGGGTAGTCCTGTATTATTTACCGAAAGATCAAGAACCTCAAAGCAATAACTAATCATGAAATATCTAACATACACAATCCTCGTTCTCCTGCTGCTTCCTGGCACATTGAATTCTCAGATTGACCGTACCCAGGCTCCTGAACCCGGACCAGCCCCGGAGATACGTATCAGTGATTATAAATCTTTCGAGTTGAAAAACGGCCTGAAGGTATTCCTGGTTGAGAACCATAAAATCCCCCGTGTTTCTTATTCCTTGCTCCTTAATATCAAGCCCTTCGCCGAAGGAGATAGCCTGGGATACACTAGCTTTGCCGGACAATTACTAGGAACTGCAACAACTACCCGTTCCAAAGATCAGATTGATGAAGAAATTGACTTTATCGGCGCAAGTGTGAGCTCTTCCTCCGGCTCACTATCTGGCTCATCATTGAAAAAGCATAATGAGAAGCTCCTGGAGATCATGTCTGACATCCTTTTAAACCCTGTTTTTAACCAGGATGAACTTGAAAAGATAAAGAAGCAAACCATCTCCGCTCTAGCCTACAATAAAAATGATCCAACTGCCATCTCGGAAACGGTCTCAAACGTTCTATTTTATGGGAAGGATCATCCTTATGGAGAAGTCACGACCGAAGCCACAGTAAATTCAGTAACCGTGAAAATGTGTGAGGATTATTACGGCATTTATTTCAAACCAAATATTGCTTACCTGGCCATAGTTGGTGATTTAAGTCTGAAGGAAGCAAAAAAACTGACCAAAAAATATTTCGGCTCTTGGACACCTGGTGAGGTACCATCAAAACAGTATCCCATACCGGAAGCTCCGGCAACGCTGCAGGTATCTATCGTGGACAGGCCTGTCGCTGTGCAATCTGTCCTCACTGTTGGATATCCGGTAAAGTATACCCTGGGTACAGATGACTACATCAAGGCGCGTGTCATGAATGTCCTGCTAGGGGGGAGCAATAACAGGTTGTTCCAGAATCTGCGTGAAGATCATGGCTACACATACGGTGCTTACTCATCACTAAGTCAGGATAAATACGTTGGTAGTTTTAATGCCGGTGCAGATGTCAGGAATGAAGTGACAGATAGTGCAGTAAGCCAGATCCTCTACGAGATGGAACGGATCCGAACTGAACCCGTGCCCAGTGAAGAACTTGAAAAGGTTAAAAACTATCTGACAGGAACCTTTGCCCTGGCACTCGAGCAACCAGCTACCGTAGCAAGGTTTGCACTGAATATTGCCAGGTACGGACTCCCGGCAGATTATTATGCCAACTATCTCAAATCCCTGGCCTCAGTTACGCCAGATGATATTACCGAAATGGCCAATAAATACATCAAGCCAGAAAACTGTCATGTTTTTGTAGTCGGTAAAGCCGATGATATTGTGGAAAACCTGGCTGCTCTCAGTCCTGATCTAACCGTTAATTATTATGACGTAGAAGGTAATTATATTGATCCTGCCAGTTTGGAAAAAGCATTACCTGCAGGATTAACCGTTGAAACGGTCATTGAGAATTACCTGGAGTCCATCGGTGGCAGGGAAAAACTTGAAGCCCTGGAAAATATTGAAATCAGCATGAAAATGAGTTTGCAGGGGATGTCTATAGATGCAATCATGTACCAGAAATCTCCTGACAAATTCAGGATGACCATGAGGATGGGGGGCAATGTCCTGTCAGACACCAGATTTGACGGAACAGTTGGCAAGAGCAGCGGCATGCAAGGCGAGCAGGTACTGGAAGGAAAACAGCTGGAAAACCTTCAGGCACAATCCCAGTTCATGCCCGAGTTAAAATACAATGAACTGGGTTATAAACTCCAGTTAAAAAGCATAGAGATGGTGGACGAAAGAGAAACTTATATGATTGAGGTTTTTCATCCGGGCAGCGGAACAGGTTATGATTATTACGATACTGAATCCTGGCTGAAAATAAGAGAGGATAAAGTAGAAGAAACCCCGGATGGCAGCATGGTCCAGATAACTAATTTATCTGATTACAAAGATGTTGAAGGTATTTTGTATCCGCATAAATTAGACCTTATTGTCGGCCCTCAGCAAATTTCCGGAACAGTGGAGAGTGTTAAGCTCAACGCCGGAATTGATGATTCGGTCTTCAAATAAGAGGGTATGAGGGCTGTCATTCAGCGGGTCAGCTATGCTTCTGTCAGTATTGACAGGCAAGAGAAAGCCCGTATAGAGAATGGATTGCTCATCCTTCTTGGTATTGAGGAAGCTGACAGCCAGGAAGACCTGGAGTGGCTCAGCGGAAAAATTTCCAGGCTGAGGATATTTCAGGACCAGCAAGGGATCATGAATCTGTCCCTCACCGAGGTTGGGGGTGAAGCACTGGTGATCAGCCAGTTTACCCTGCATTCAAGCACCAGGAAGGGAAACAGGCCATCTTATATCCGTGCAGCCAGACCTGAATCTGCCATACCCTTGTATGAACAATTCATAAATCAATTGTCTGATGATATTGGCCAGGAGGTAAAGTCGGGAGAGTTCGGTGCCTATATGCAGGTTGAACTATTGAATGATGGTCCAGTTACCATTATCATTGACACAAAAAACCGGGAATAATGACGCTGCATGAAGTTCAGTCCAACGTTGATCAATGGATTAAAACCTACGGTCAACGCTATTTTAATGAGTTGACCAATATGGCCTTATTGATGGAAGAGGTGGGTGAACTAGCCAGGCTCATGGCCAGGCAATATGGCGAACAATCTTTTAAATCTTCTGAGACAGATAAGGACCTGTCAGAGGAAATGGCAGATATCCTTTTCGTCCTGGTCTGCCTTGCCAATCAAACCGGGGTCGATCTGACCACTGCTTTCGCAAAGACCCTGGCTAAAAAAACAGAAAGGGACAAGGATAGACACCGGAATAATCCTAAACTCTGATCTTACAGTCCCTTAAAATCCAATGGGATAAGTAAATTTCAGGAATATGGTCTTGTGATCATAGTAGCTTTTCTCTGTATGATTAAAATAGTTATCCCCGGCATATATCAAGTACAGGGCGCCAAAGGGTGGTTTAAACCGCCATCCGAATTGACCGTAAAGGTAAACTCTTTTGTCATATGTATTATGCTGGCCAAAGAGCCTTATCCAGAGATCATTTGTAAAATAATAATCCAGGGTTAAAATATTCAGAACGGTACTGTGTTCAAGCCGTATGCCCTGATAAGATAGCGTGTCAGGTTGAAAATCCAACCATGAAATATTGTATGCTACCGTCAGCCTGTCCATGGCTTGTAATACCACTTCCCCACGTAAGATCTTCATATTCCTGTTAAAGTTCTGCCCTGTTGTATAGGAAATTGAGGCATTGGATGATGCATCAGTATTATAGCCCAGCTCATTTTCTATAAAATAATTGTAGAAATGAAGATCCGTCGGTTGGCCTGTGTCATCACTGCTTCTGCGAACCTGGTAACGATAATCAGTGTTGAGCCCGTAACTAAAATTATTGGCCAGGTAAAAGCGGGCGGAATTCCTGAACCTGTATCCCCTCAGCCTGCCGTCAATACCCCAGAAAACATTATTCCCGGAGAAGATCCGGATATATCGCATAAATGATTCTTTAAACCAGAAGGTATAACTCAGGTCAGCATCGAGCTCATGCCTGTCATCATCCGTCAGGAACCCGGTCTGGTTAATATTGTCTGCAAGATTTTCCCCGAGCATGGAATAACGCAGGTGAAGGTGATGTTTATTTGACTCATGGGCTACCCTGAGAAATCCTCCACTGTGCTTGAGCAAGTCTCCTGGATAACTGCCCAGCAATTGCCCTGTGATCTTCCATCGCTCTCCCGGATTAAGTACCCAGTCCAATCCAAATGAACGGGTATAGGTGGTATCGAAATCAGATTTATCCACCAAAATCGCCCCGATGGTGGATGATTTAAAAATATCTTTCTTGACCCTTGCAACAGTATAGAAGGCTGCAGGCAGTCCCCTTTCTGTATTTTCGGTACTCATAACATTCATGATATTCATGCCATATCCGCCAGCTTTGCCTGTAAATTTTACCCCATAGTTGATGTCTCCAATCCTCCTGGAATAAAAAGGCCGGTACCGCATGGAGAACATTTCATTCCCTTCCTGAAAAAATAACCTTTTGTCCGGGAAATTTACTTCCCAGCCGCTCAGGTCAATTTTTACCGCGTCACCTTCCACGGAGGCAAAATCTGGATTAATTGTCGCATTCAGGCTGAAGTTGGAGGAAAGGTTCACCAGGATGTCCCCTCCTGCATCAGGCTTTAATTTATTGTATTGACCAGTGATGTCACTGTTTTCATACCTCAAAGAAACATAGGGGAATAGCATCAGCCTTTTAGGTTTGGCAGGCACCTGGATGCCCTCGAGCTGTCCACCCTGCGATATCCTGAAATTATCAGAAACTTCCCCGGACCACCAGGAAGTTTCCAGGTTTCTGATAAGGATCCTTCCGAAATTTACCCCCCAAAACTCATCCGAAACCCTGTACTTAATACTACTGAAGGGAATGGCCATCTCGCAGACCCACCCGGCATCCGACAGGCCAGCTGCAGCCTCCCACTGCGTATCCCATTCGTAATTGATATTCCGTCCATCATCCGTTATCTTATAATCTGTCTGTGTGCCCAGTGGATTTACAGTAAATCCATAGGCACTCCGTTTGTCACCATAAGTGTCCAGTATCAGGATAACAGCATCATCTCCACCTTTAACCCTGTCCCTTGTCTGTATATTTGCCGTGATTTGATTACGGCTTCCCTGGGTACATAAGAATGCCACATACATGTAGCTGCTGTCAAAACAGGTATATACCTGTGTAATTTCGGTGGCATCCTGACCCTTATCCGGCTCCATCTGAATAAAACCGGAAGCAGGCTGATGTGCATCCCATTCACCTGGGGAAAAAAGGCCGTCAATCTGGGGAGGAACGGCCGTATACGATACCGGCACGTTTTTCTGACCTGATACTTCTATACCCAGGCTTAAAATAAGCGTTAAAATCAATAGGAAGGATGAAACAATCTTTATTTTGTTGAGCATAGGTTGAGGGCAATCTAGTATTTTTTAAAAAGCTTACATTTGCTTTTGGTAAGACAAATATAAGCCAAACAAGATGAGTTCTTACGAATACCTGCCACAAAATAAGCCCTCTCTTGATGATATCAGGTCGGAGGTTTTAATTGAAAAAGATCCCGGATCCTTTAAACTTATTTTCAGCTTTGTCGACCTGACAACCCTGAATACAGATGATACCGAATCCAGGGTAAAGATGATGTGTGAAAAAATGAATAAATTCCCGGGTCAATTTCCTGGTTACCCACTGGTTGGAGCCATATGTGTATACCCTATACTTGTTCCTGTTGTACATAAGAACCTTATTGAGAAACTAGTGAACATTGCTTCTGTGGCAGCAGGTTTCCCTTCTTCCCAAACCTTTCCTGAAGTAAAGGAAATAGAAAGCAGGATGGCAGTTGCAGCGGGTGCCAATGAAATAGATATTGTAATATCGGCCGGAAAATTCCTAAATAATGAGTTTGATTATGTTTCAGCCGAGATCCGTCAAATTAAGAAGGCTATTGGTGATGCCAAACTCAAAGTGATCCTTGAAACCGGTCTGCTTCCGGATCCATCAGCCATTTACCGCGCATCAATGATCAGTATGGAATCCGGGGCAGATTTCATCAAGACCTCTACCGGGAAAATCCAGCCTGCTGCCACCCCTGAAGCAGTCCTGGTAATGTGCCATGCCATCAAGGACTTTTGGGAGAAAACAGGAAGAAAGGTAGGGATCAAACCGGCAGGAGGGATAAGCACAACAGAGCATGCCCTGGAATACGCATCCATAGTAAAAGGAGTACTTGGAGATGAGTGGCTGGATCAGGCACTATTCCGTATAGGTGCCAGCAGGCTTGCTAATAACCTCCTTTCTGAAATTTTTTCTATGGAAACAGGAAAACCGCAGAAGGTTTCCTATTTCTGATTTTCTCAGTCTTCCTTATCTTTACACATGCTTTACACCAGCCAGGATACTGTAAATACCACCATCATAGTCCAGGACTCAGCCTCACAGTTCAGGAAATTTAACGAGGCGGAAGTTGACAGTATTTTTAATATGCTCGAAAGACGGGAGCAGATGCTGGATTCCATTGTAAGGGCAGAGGCCCGGATGAGGTATCTCCAATCTCTTAAACCTCCGGAGCCTGTGGGTTTCGATACAGCCGCTGTACCTTATTATCTAACAGATGATTCTATTCCTTTTCAGGACTTTCCAATCAGTCATTTCAGTACCCGATATTTTTGTCCCAGGGATACTTCGAAACCGGTATTGGTTGACCTCTCAGATAAGCTCCCGGCCGAGAAAGAAACCCTGACTGAGTTAAGGTCTCCCTCTGATTTACCCCCTGCAAGTTCACACGATCTTCGTCCGGACTGGTTACTGGGAATCATTATCGCCAGCCTTATATTACTTGCCTGGCTTAAGCTGTTCTATCATAAATTCCTGAACCAGATGATGCAATCTGTGTCCAACTATCAACTTTCTGCGAAACTTCTGAGGGATCAGAATCTTTTTTCCAAAAGAGTAGCCATTGCCCTAAATATTAATTTCATTTTTATTGGTGGTGCTTTTATATATCTCATTTTCGGTTATTATAACCTGCAACCTTTCCGGCTGAATGATATTTTATCGTATTTATGCTATTCGGGATGCCTGATGTTGTTATTAATAGTCCGATATGTGGTTCTGCATATTACCGGATATCTTTTTGATAACCATCATGTCTTCAAGGAGTACCTTCACCAGATTTTCCTGATATATAAAAGCCTGGGAATCTATCTAATAATGCTGGTTATTGGCCTGGCATATATCCGTGAAGATCTTAGGATCTACTTTGTTTACATGGGTATTATACTTGTATTTTCCGCCTATTTTCTGAGGTTATTTAAAGGTGTGAGAATTTTAATGAATAAAGATGTTTTAATATTTTATTTGATTTTATACCTTTGTACCCTTGAAATTTTACCCTTTCTAATATTGTACAGGTTTTTTTCTTTATCGGTATTGAGAGGATAGGTTAAAAAGTGTAAGTTTCATGAAGATTAAGAAAATCCTTGTTTCACAGCCTGCACCGGAAAACGGTAAATCTCCCTATTTCGAATTAGCTGATAAAAATAATCTGGCTATTGATTTCAGGCCATTCATACATGTTGAGGGGATACCGGCTAAGGAATTCCGGCAGCACAGAATTGATATACTGGAGCATAGTGCCGTAATATTTACCAGTAAAACTTCCGTCGATCACTTCTTTCGCATATGCGAAGAACTGCGTGTGACTGTTCCTGACAGCATGAAATATTTCTGCATATCAGAGTCAACTGCTTATTATTTACAGAAATATATAGTTTACCGTAAAAGAAAAATCTTTTATGGAAATGGCAGATTCTCCGATCTGATGGACCTTATCCATAAGCATAGAGATGAATCTTACCTTGTCCCTCTTGCAGATATTCACAAGGAAGAGATACCGAAAACATTGAAAGAACAAAAGATCAAATACTCCAAGGCCATACTTTATCGTACAGTCTGTAGTGATCTATCAGATCTTTCCCTGATCAATTATGATATGTTGGTGTTTTTCAGTCCTTCAGGAATCAAATCTCTTAAGCAAAACTTTCCTGATTTTGAGCAAGACTGTATCAAGATCGCCTCTTTCGGTACAACAACAGCCAGCGCTGTTGAAAAAGCTGGTTTGAGACTTGATGTTAAAGCCCCCCAACCGGAGGCACCCTCCATGACCATGGCAATTGAACAGTTTATCAAATTACACAACCGGAACTCCAAAAAATAAACTTTTAGAAATCTCAGATTTTCAGGGTATTTTTGAGGCGATCACTCTGTATCTATGTCCATAAAATTTACACTGGGTAAGGAAGAGCGTTTGAAGAGCAACCTTTCCATTCAGGGATTGCTGAAACGAGGCAAAGCAGTATCCAGCTTTCCACTAAAAATCTATTGGGATTATTCCCCGGATCCCCATCAGAAATATCCGGTCAGGGCTGCCATTACTGTTCCCAAACGTAAATTCAAGAGGGCGGTGGACAGGAACCTCATGAAAAGGCGGATCAGGGAGGCATACCGTCTGAACAAGAATATGCTTTATGAAACGCTGGATCAGCGTAACCAGAAAATTCAGCTGATCATTTTGTTACTTTCGGACGAATTCATACCTTACAACCAGCTGGAAAAGAGGATGCGTGAGATTCTCCTTCAATTGATGAACAAACTATCCTGAATTCCGATATACTATTGCCATGTATCTCAGACTGATCATCATAGTACTGTTTGTATTTCCATCCGCGGTTAAAGGACAGATCATCCTTGATACCATGTATTTCGATCAAAACTGGGAGCAAAGTTCAGCGCAAGATGCAAATTATTACCGTATTGTCTCAACGGATACTACCACCGGAAGTTTTCGTTTTTTTGTGAAGGATTATTATCCCTCCGGACAAGTCCAGATGACAGGAACCTATAATTCCATTCGTCCTGATAACAAGGACGGTCACTTCATTTATTATTTTGACAATGGCCAGCAACAGAGGGTTTGTTTTTACAAAGAAAATACGCTCAATGGTACTTTCAGGGAATGGTACAGATCTGGAAAGCTAAAGAATGAGCAGGAATATAAAAATGGCTTACTGAATGGTTCTTTTAAATCCTGGCGTGAGGATGGCAGCCTGAAACAGGAAGCCCGCTATGTAAAGGGGGGGAAAAGTGGAAATTTCAAAACCTATTATGAAAACGGACAGCTTACACGCAATGATCTCTATGAAGATGATAAACTGGTAGAAGGATTTTGCTTCACTCCGGACGGTGATCCAACAGAATATTTTCCTTACATAGTAATGCCCCGATTTCGGGAGGGAAGGTCAGGCCTTCGAAAATTTATAGAGCTGGAATTAAAATATCCACCGGAAGCTAAAAAAAGAGGAGATGAAGGATTCGTGATCATTGTATTTACCGTGGATGAGGAAGGCAATGTGAAAGATCCTCAGATTGTAAATGGCGACAGGGATTATTTTAATGAAGAAGCGCTCAGGGTGGTAAATCTCTTTCCAAAATGGATACCGGGGGAAGTAGATGGAATACCAAGTCCTGTGCATGTAACCGTACCGATTGAATTCCGCCTCCGTTGATTACTTTCAATTATTTTAAGGGGTTATATTGCCGGATTTTGTAATTTTCAAATAATTACAAAATACTAAGCGAATGAAATCCATTTTAATGACTGTTCTTTACAGAACGTTATTTGTTGCCTTCCTGTTCAACCTATTTGCCTGCCAGCAACAAACGCCTCAACCACCTAGTATTGATCCAGGATTTACATCCTACATTGCTGCATTTACGGCTGGATATTTAAGCCGGCAGGATGGGATCAGGATCCGGCTGACTGAAGCATTCCCAGACCAGGTCGACATGTCTGAACCCATTGATGGTAAATTGTTTGAGATTTCACCTTCTGTGAGGGGTTCCGCTTATTGGATTGATGAACAAACAATAGAATTCAGACCGGATGAAGATATGAAATCCGGAACCACATACAAGGTGGATTTTGCGCTTGAAAAAATCATGGATGTACCTGGTAATCTGAAAACATTTTCATTCGAATTTAAGACCATTGTGCAAAATTTTGAAGTGGGTCTTGAGTCCCAGCAAACCTATGAACCCGGAAATCTTCAATGGCTGCAATATACCGGAACCTTAAAGTCGGCAGATTTCCTTGAGGAGACAGGCCTGGAGGATTTGCTCACCGCATCACAGGATGGAAAATCACTGACCATATCGTGGGATCCTGACCCTGATGGCAGGGAACACCGTTTCAGGATAGACAGTGTACAGAGAAAGGAAAAGGCAGGGAAGGTGCTCATTGCCTGGAATGGTAAATCAATAGGCGTTCAGCGTAAAGGCGATATGGAGATCCTTATACCTGCCCTTGGTGAATTTAGTTTAATGGGAGTTTCTGTTGTTCAGCAACCTGAGCAATATATACTTATTAGATTCTCTGACCCGCTTCAGGAAAAGCAATACCTGAATGGATTGATTACCCTTGACAATGGGACAGATCTGTCATTCATTGTTGAGAATAATGATATACGTGCATACCCATCAGTCCGGCAAATCGGTAATCTAAAGGTCATGGTATCTTCCGGGATCAGGAATATCCTGGATTACAAATTATCAGCCGGGAATGAATACCCGGTAAGTTTTGATGAACTCAAACCAGCCGTACGCTTGCTGGGCAAGGGTGTGATTCTTCCATCTTCCGACGGCTTGATCATGCCTTTTGAGGCAGTGAACCTTAAAGCCATTGAAGTACGCATAATCCGCATATACGAGAAAAATTTGAGCCAGTTCCTGCAGGTCAATCACCTTGATGGTAATTACCAGCTAAAGCGTGTTGGCAGATTGATCTTAAGGAAAACCATCCATCTGAATACTGGTACTACTGTGGATTTTGGAAACTGGAATGCCTTTTCACTGGATCTATCATCTCTGATCCAGGCTGAACCGGGAGCCATTTACCGGATTGAGCTCGGATTCAGTAAACAACATTCACTGTATCCCTGTGGTGATCAATCCGCAGAATCATCTGATCTGTTTGAGTTTGAGGATGAATATGATGAGCAGTGGGAACAGGAATTAAGCTACTGGGATTCTTATGAAGACTATTATAACGAAGGAGACTACTACTATTATAACTGGGAGGAAAGGGATGATCCCTGTTCGGATAGTTATTTTGGAAAGCATCGATCCGTTGCACGTAACATCCTGGCCTCAGATCTTGGGATCATTGCCAAGGCTGGCACTGACCATGCGCTGACTGTGGCTGTAACCGATCTTGTCTCAACCCTGCCTCTTTCCGGGGTCCAGATAGATATATTAAATTTCCAGCAGCAGGTCATTGGAAGTACCCGGACAGACGATAAAGGAATGGCCAGCGTTAATCTCGAGAACAAACCTTTCCTGTTGATTGCCCGGCACAACGAGCAACGGGGCTACCTCCGGCTCGACGATGGTTCCTCATTATCACTCAGCCGATTTGATGTGTCAGGGAACATTGTACAGAAGGGTGTCAAAGTATTTATATATGGTGAAAGGGGTGTTTGGCGTCCGGGAGATACCCTTTACCTGAACCTTATGCTTGAGGACAAGCAGGACCTTTTGCCTGATAAGCATCCTGTTACCCTTGAGTTGCTAAATCCCCATGGACAAGTAGTCAGCAGGATGATACGCAGCAGTAGTAATCATGGATTCTATTCCTTCACTGCAGCAACCCATCCGGATGCACCCACGGGTAACTGGATGGCCCGGATAAGGATAGGGGGACTGGTTTTTACAAAATGGCTCAGGATAGAAACCGTTAAACCTAACCGGCTCAAAATTAATCTTGGTTTTGGTAAAGACCGCATTTCCGTAACTGATCCTGAGATCAGGGGGAGACTTGAGGTAAACTGGCTGCACGGAGCTGTTGCGCGTAACCTGAAAACACATGTTTCGGTAGTATTGACAGAAATGAAAACCAAGTTTCAGCGTTTCCAGGAATATAATTTTGATGATCCGGTAAAAAGCTTTTATGCTGAAGAACAAATTTTGTTTGATGGGAAAACAGATGAGGATGGTAAGGCCAGTTTTAGTACATCCCTCCAAACAGGGGATGCATCACCGGGCATGCTGCGGGCCGGGTTTGTTTCCAGGGTATTTGAAGAGAGCGGTGATTTCAGTATAGATCGCTTTTCCATCACATATTCACCATACGAAAACTATGTTGGTATAAAAACACCACCCGGAGACAAGGCACGTGGAATGCTTTTAACCGATACCTCACACATAGTAAACCTTGTCACTCTTGATCCGGATGGCAATCCTGTTTCCCGTAATAACCTTGATGTGAGTATTTATAAGATAAACTGGCGATGGTGGTGGGATGCCGGGCATGATAATCTTGCCTCCTACGTTGGTAATACTGAACATCAGCCTATATATAACACAAAAGTTAATACCCGTAACGGGGAAGGAAGTTTTCAGTTCCGTATTGAATATCCTGAATGGGGAAGGTATCTGCTAAGGGTGGTTGATCCACTGAGTGGACATGCCAGCGGTAAGATCGTTTATATAGATTGGCCTGGTTGGGCAGGAAGAGGGCAAAGAGAGCATCCAGGAGGAGCTGCCATGTTGAGTTTTAGTGCAGATAAAACCTCCTACCAGGCAGGAGAATTTGCCAGCATTACTTTCCCCTCATCCGGAGATGGCAGGGCATTGGTTAGCATTGAAAATGGTACAAGGGTGCTTGATGCTTACTGGGTTGAAGTCAGTGAACCGGAGACGAGGTTCAACTTTAAAGTAACACCAGAAATGGCCCCCAATATATATGTGAGTTTAACACTTGTACAATCGCACTCACAAACGAAAAATGACCTGCCCATCCGTTTGTATGGAGTAATTCCAGTACTGGTTGAAGATCCATCAACCAGACTTCATCCTTTGATTGAGATGTCAGATGTTTTAAGGCCTGAAACAGAAGTCAGTATACAAGTCAGTGAAAGTAACGGGATAGCCTGTAGCTATACCCTGGCCATGGTTGATGAAGGCTTATTGGACCTGACCCGATTTTCTTCCCCCCAACCATGGGATCATTTCTACGCCAGGGAGGCCCTGGGAGTAAAAACCTGGGATATATATAATGATGTGCTGGGAGCATATGGAGGTAAAATAGAGCAGATGTTTGGCATAGGGGGCGGTTTCGGGGAAGATGGGGGACAGGAATCACAAAGTCGCGCCAATCGTTTCAAACCCATGGTTAAATTTTTAGGTCCTTTTTCACTAAAGCCGGGTGAAAAACAATCACATGTGATCAGTATTCCAAATTACATAGGCTCTGTAAGAACCATGGTAATTGCCGGCAACCAGTTTGCATACGGTGCAACAGAAAAGACTGTTCCTGTCAAAAAACCCCTTATGGTACTCGCCACCCTGCCTAGGGTACTTGGCCCCGGGGAAGAAGTCAAGCTCCCTGTTACGGTGTTTGCCATGGAGGAAAAAATCAAAGAGGTAAGTGTCAGGCTTGAGGTAAATGAGTTTTTCAACCTGCAGGGTAATCCA
>CAZXOJ010000097.1:0-13786 GCA_964642325.1 uncultured Bacteroides sp.
TTTCTGAATACATCCCTTTTATGAAGGAAATGAATATTGAATCAAAGGTTGCTGTATCCCTACTGGCCGGGACCATTTTTATTGCACGATCTCCGGCGTCTATAATAGCCGTGGTGCATGAAATGAGGGCAAAAGGTCCGTTCACCCAGACAGCAATCGGAGTTACTGTGTTGACTGATTTCCTGGTTATAATTTTATTCACTATAATCATTACCATTGGAGAAGCCCTTATTACTGGCACAAGCTTTGGCCTGATATATATAATTCTGCTATTATTTGAACTACTATTTGCTTTTATCCTTGGATATGCACTGTCAAAAATGCTGGGTATCATTATTTTATTCAAGATAAAACCAATTGTAAAAACCATTTTGATCCTGCTTACAGGATTTGGCATATTTACCCTATCTCACTATGTACGTGAATGGAGTATTCTGTATTTTAATGTTGAGATCTACATAGAGCCATTGCTAATTTGCATAATCGGAAGCTTTATTATTACCAACTATAGCAAACACCGCATTGAATTTCAAAAAATATTGCATGATTCAAGAACTGCTGTATATGTTATATTTTTTACCCTTATCGGTGCATCAATCTCATTAGGGGTTTTGGCCACGGTTTGGTCAATTGCCATAGCGTTGTTTGTGATTCGTCTGGCAACCCTGGTGATAGCTGGCTTTGTGGGAGGTTCGTTGGGTGGAGATCCTGTTCGTCTCAACAGGATTGCATGGATGCCCTATGTAACCCAGGCTGGAGTCAGCCTTGGACTAACCGCTGCGGTTGCTGGCGAATTTATCGGATGGGGGACGGAGTTTGCAACTATTATTATTGCTGTCATTGTACTGAACCAGATTGTTGGACCTCCAATATTTAAATGGGCAATTAACCATGCCGGTGAAGGCCATGTACGAGGAACTACACCTGAATTGGTAAGTACACGCAGTGCATTAATATTTGGTCTTGAAAGCCAGTCACTGGCCCTGGCCCGTCAATTACAGGAACATAACTGGAATGTAAAGATGGCAACCCTGAAATCCGATATCAGTGATATGAAAACCTCCGGTATAAATATCCACCAGATTTCAAGTCTTTCCATGGAAGCTATGGAGGAACTTGATGCCTCCAAGGCAGAGACAATTGTAACAATGCTATCCGACAAAGAAAATTACCAAATATGCGAACAGGCTTTTCAAAATTTTGGAACAAAAGATATTGTAGTAAGATTACATGACCGGAAAAAATTTGATCGTTTTCACGAGCTTGGAGCATTGATTGTTGAACCGGCAACAGCCATGGTCAGCTTATTGGACCATTTTGTTCGTTCGCCCCATGCTACATCATTATTGCTGGGTATGGAAGAAAATCAGGATACTGTTATGCTGGAAGTTCAAAATCCCAACTTGCATAAAATGGCATTAAGGAATTTGCACCTGCCTCATGATATTATCGTACTTTCCGTTACCCGTCGTGGCCAGATGATAATATCCCATGGATATACCAGATTAAGGAAGAATGATATTGTAACATTGGTTGGTTCAAGTGAAAGCCTGGAAAATGTAAGATTACGTTTTGAAGAATAAGTAAATGTAAAGTTGCCCAGATAGATTTACCCACGGACTGTTCGCCCGTAATATCCTCACTTCCCGGATTTTCATGGCGCAAAGTATTGTTATTTACCGATCACTTTCATTGATAAAAACATCCAGCCTGGGTGCTTCCCAGTTATAAGGCTTCGAAATAATATCATAATCGCCATCTCCATCAAGGTCGGCGATTTTGCTCTCATGAGTGCCAATACCGGTGGCCACTATATGGTGAGTGAAATGGCCCTGGCTGTCACCCAGCATAATCCTGATCTTTGCGTTGGGATTTCCTCCTCCGAGTCCCATTTCACCGCTGAAGATATCCAGGTGTCCGTCTCCATTGAAGTCCAGCACATCAATGGTATGACCATCCGCCACCTGTTGGATCAGCATGGTTTTCTTCCAGGTACCCTTTTCTGTGTATTCATACATGTACATGGGAGCGTGCCCGTCACCGGCCAGTAAGATCACCTCTGGACGTCCTCCTTCTATGAATTGCCCGGCCACCGACCTGGTAAAGGTATAACTGGCATCTATGATATTCTCATTATAGCCTCCATTACCATTATACTTAAACCATCTTCCTCCACCTACAATATCTTTAATATTATCACCATCAATATCTATAGCAAATAATCCTTCCTGTTCGTTTGTGCCCTTCCATCGGGGATATCCATCCTGTCCGGTCTGTTCCATTTCACTATCCCTGCCATAAGTGTAAATAATGGTCAGCGGCCATTCCCCTTTGAGAGTTGCAGGGTTTTCCGGGATCTCAGACAGGAATAGCTTCCCATCCGTTTGGTTCCAGAAAACCAGTTCCATTTGACCATCTCCATCATAATCCCCGAAAAGCTGATCATGGTGTTTATTCTTTCCTGAATCTTTTATAAGATGCTTGGTCCAGCCTTTTTCAGGATTATGCCTGGGATGAGGGTTTTCCCACCACCAAACCTGATTGCTCCCCCCGTCGCCACCAAATACAACATCAATATCACCATCCTTGTCAATATCGTGGGACGTGGAACCGGCTTCAATACGTAAAGGTCCTTCTTCAATAATGTGTCTCTGCCATCCATCTCCAGACTTCTTGTAGGCAACAACTGCAGGTGCCTGGGTTCGTTCTGTAATAAAAAATTCATTAACCCCGTCATGATCCATATCTACAATCAGCGTAGCAGTTTGTTGATCGCCCGAATTTGGAATTTCAATATCTCCATTTATGGAGGAGAGATGCTTCCATTTGATCTCACGCTTCAGCGCATCGTTTCTATATAAATGGAGGTTTTGATAATTTTTCCATCCCACTCCAATGATCTCATTGTCGCCGTCACCGTCCAGGTCAAAACATTTGGCACCCAGGTGCATTTCATGTCCTGTTCCCACCAGTTGGACTGTAAAGTTGGCCTTCCCATCATTCAGGTAAACTTCAGTTTTATGCTCAGTACCCTTATGTTCATTTGTAATTAGATCTATGTCGCCGTCATTATCCATATCCACTGCATCGAGGTTGTTCATAGACCACTGGGTGACTATCACCCTGTGTTCCCATGCATCGGATACAGGATCGTTCCCGGCCAGAAACACACGCATATTGGAATTAGGCTCATTGCCCGGAGATCTTTCTTCAGCAATGGCAATATCCAGTTTACCATCTCTGTTGAAGTCCGCGATCTCTACCCTGTCCACTACCTCTACTTCATTGCTCACCAGATGTTTGGTCCAGAGTTGATCAATATTTCCTGGATTTTCAGCCCAATACAGAAGTTCAGCTTTTTCCCCTGCCTCTTTTGAATCTCCAAAGGCAAGATCCAGGTCACCATCCCCATCAATATCTCCTATGCCTATCCCTTCGTCTGAATGGGACTGGGCTATATTCTTAAATTCCCATTCGGAAGAGGCAGGGTTTTCAGGAATTTCAGCGCAATAGATCCCACCTTCAGCAGCCAGTAACACTTCCATTTTACCTCCTGCAAGAATATCTGCAATGCCCGATCCCTGGCCATTCTTATGCCCGGTGCGGGGAATTTGCCCAATCTTTCTGGCACTCCAGGATGAGCCATTAAAATCATCGGCTTCCAGCCAGACCACATTGGGCAGGTCTTCAGCAATAATGTCCGCCAGATGATCTCCATCAACATCCACAAAATGGTAACCATCATAGGCAAACCGGAATTCTGTCCTCTCCCAGGCATCTGTCATTTGTCCTCCTGGATTGAGATAGAAATATTTTCCGCAAACTATGTCTTTATATCCGTCCCTGTTAATGTCCGCAGCGTCGATCCCAAAGGATCTTAACCATTCAGGCCCGTCAGGAGTAGCCAACATTTCCCTACTGTTGTCAATCTCAAGATAAGTCCATTGATTGATTGGTAAGGTCTGAGAAAAAAGGAAACCAGAGCAGAAAATACATATTCCTAATAAAATTGTTTTTTTCATGATATTAAATGATTATTTGATTGTTTCATATTTGATCAGTAACATAATGCCCGGCCACTGGACTTCAACTCCATGCACGATAACTCCATGATATCTGGGTGTTTTACCGGTTTTTAGGATGTTCTCCCCATGCTGAAGAAAATAAGTGTCTCTGAGGGGTATATCGTGAATATAGTAATGATATTTGGGACCTTCCTTGATAAAAACCAAAAAATCATTAATATAAATGCCATTGAAGTATCCCGGACTCCAGCTTTTGAAAACCATCTTTGCTTCAATCGCTGAATCAATATCTCCATTGATATTGAATTTTTCCTGAAATTCACCTTTTCGGGTAAACCATTCTTCCGGTTGGTCATACGGCTTGCAAAGCTCTATTGAATATCCAGGTCTCACCAGGGATAAATTTCTTACAGGTTCTGTTATATATATATAGCCATCACTTCTGATAACCCGGCCTGCAATCTGAATTGGACCCACCTGGTCAGGTATCCATTCGGTATTCCATTCCAGCTCGTAGGGTGGTTCAGAAACAGATCCGATATGGTTAAATATTTCACCCTTATGAAAACCATAATGCCATTTTTTATATATTCCATCGCCTTCCAGATCAACATCATCATAATACCCGATATAATCTACCTGTTTAATTTCTTCATTGGCAGGGAATTCAAGTTTGATAACATTTGATAATCTGAGGCTTTCACCAGTGGAAGGTGATGTGATTTTCCTCTTCTGAGCGACTACGTTTTTATCGTAATAGATACGAAAAATTACACCGTATACCAGGTTTTGCGGCCACCAGTGTCCTGCAGTATCCACTTCAAAAGCCATTATATTTTTTCTGCCATTACTGAGGAAAGAGAGGTCTATGGGTACAACCTGGTTAAAGTGGTGGGCATATGAAGATTGTGGTTGTGGAATATTGTTTGCCTCGGGAATATAAACCGGATCCCTGTCATTGATTATGATCCTCAATCCCTCAGTGCCACTGTGGCATAACATTTTTTCAATGACCAGCTCTGCTTTTATTGCCTTACTCAGATCAAAATCAAAATCGAGTGAAATTTTCCCATCTCCAATGTAGTTATTAGCTTGTTCTTTAATTTTGTAATCCAGATTCCCTCCGACACGTAAAGCGCCACCGCAATCACCAGTTTCGTTATACCAGGAATATTCTTTAAAAACATCTCCCGGAACTGGTTGCGCTACCATTCCACCACAAATCAAGACAAACAGGATTGTCAACAGAATACTTTTCATATTCATATATCATTAGTCGAGGATTATAACAAATATAACTAATCCAATATGTAAATAGCCCTTACAGAAACCTCAACTGATTTTTTGAGTAGTTAGGAACCTGATCATTTCTCATACGGACTGCTATGAAGACTGAAATAGAGTCGAAACTGGCTCTCTTACTTTATAAATATTTTATGGTGGAAGAACAGGCAAATTGGTTATTTTTAAATGGTTAATTTACCTAATGAATGAGCATCCTAGATTACGCCAGAAAGCCCTATCCTGTGAGTCTTAGTCGATGGTCTATAATCCTGGTTATCAGTCCATTCATTTCTGTTTTCATGATCATTTTCCAGCCCTTCGGCCTGCAAAATCTGGATCCTGACAGTAAATCCCTGCTTCTTGCCGGATATGGCCTGGTAACCTTTGTGGTATTGTGCATTGATTTATTTCTTGTCCCTTTCATATTCTCATCAGCATTTAAGGAAGAAAAGTGGACCGTTTCAAGGGAGGTTATATTTTTGATTTTTATAGTAGTCACAATTGCAGCCGGGAATTATTTATATTCTGTCCTTCTATCCATAGTTTTCTGGGTTGGGATAAAGGGTTTTTTCATTTTCACCGGGTTTACTTTAATTATTGCTATCATACCGGTCATTGGACTTATTGTGATCTCACACAACACCTTGCTCAGGAGAAACCTTAAAGCCTCCACTCAGCTTAGCCAGATGATTATGGATAAGAAAGGGCTTGCGCTTACCTCTGATAATAAACTGGTAATTACTTCTGAGAACAAGAATCAGAAGATTGAAATCCCTGCATCCAATTTGATATGTATTGAATCAGAAGGAAATTACGTTAATACCTGGTTCCTGGAAGAAGGCAAGATTGTCCGCTTATTAATTCGCAACACCATTAAAAATATCGAAAGCCAGATCCTGGAGGCAGGAAACCTGTTTAAATGCCACCGGGCCTATATAATAAACCTGTCCTACATAGAAAAAGTCACTGGGAATTCTCAGGGCTACCGCCTGCTTATAAAATACCTTGATAAGGTAGTTCCTGTCGCCAGGAACTACTCCAAATCATTCAGGGAGGCCATTAGTAAAAGCCCTTAGCCTATTCCTTCCATCCCAGAATTTTGTGCAATCCATCCCAGGGCTATGCATCTTATCACATAAGCAAACATTCTGTCCCGACATTTATAATGCTGAACCTGATAATCCCAAAATTGCATTGTCAGAAAAATAACCTTAAAAAATGCATTATGAAAAAATCATGGATTCTCTTAACAGCTGGTACCTTGTTTGTCTTAGGATTAATTCTCCATTTTACTATCGGTAACCAGTTCAGCACCGGTGATTTCACCTGTAACTATTTTGCTGCAGGTGATTTTGCCTGTGGAGTTTTTGCTGCTGGTAAATTTTCTCTTGGGATATTCTCCATCGGGATCTTCTCTATAGGGGTCTTCTCCATCAGCATTTTTAACATCGGACTGTATACCATAGGAATTTTTGCCCTGGGATGGAAAAAATCTCTTCCCTGGTGGCTTGAAAGCAAGAAGCAAGCGTAAAAACCCTGGAAAATTTATAACTTTCCAATGTATACAGGGTGAATTACATTATACATGAAGCTAAATCTGTTTTTTGGAATAGTTGCCTGCATTTTCATTGTGCAAACTGAAACGTTTGCACAGGATAATACATCGTTTATAGATCCGCCTCAGATAATTACAAATCCTGCAAAAACGCTGGGGCATTCAGCAGAACACCGAAAATTTACCGGGATTCCAAGCCTGGCAATCAGCCGGAAGGGCCGTATGTGGGCCACCTGGTACACAGGTGTAACTCCGGCTGAAGACAGCAATAATTACGTGGTAGTTGCCACCAGTGGTGATGGGGGAGAAACATGGGAAGAAATGCTTGCTATTGATCCGGATGGACCTGGACCGGCCAGGTCTTATGATCCGGAGATCTGGATTGATCCGGACGGCAAACTCTGGGTGTTCTGGGCACAGGCAATGGCCCATTCCGGTGCATGGTCTCTTATCAAAGATGGAACATTGGCAGGAGTCTGGTCCATTACTACAAAAAAACCTGATAAAAGGAAGCCGGTATGGTCAAAACCCAGGCGTCTTACCGATGGTGTGATGATGTGCAAACCAGCAGTTTTATCTGGCGGAGAGTGGATTTTACCGGTATCATTATGGAATCTAGTAGACGCAAGCGCCCAGATGGTTGTTTCCACTGACCGTGGTGAAACCTGGCTTGTCAAAGGAGCTGCCACTGTGCCCGATGATGTCCGCAGTTTTGATGAACATATCATTATTGAACGAAAGGATAAGTCACTATGGATGCTTGTTCGCACTCAATACGGAATAGGCGAAAGCGTTTCAACAAACAACGGTAGCAACTGGAGTCCTTTAATCCCTTCAAAGATAGAGCACCCTACAGCCCGGTTTTTTATCCGGAGACTTAATTCAGGAAACCTTCTGCTTGTAAAACACGGTCCAATTAATAAGAGAACAGACCGTTCCAACTTGATGGCCTTTATTTCAAAAGATGATGGCCTTTCCTGGTCAGGAGGCCTGTTACTGGATGAACGATCAGGTGTTTCTTACCCGGATGGCCAGCAGGTGAACGACGGCACCATATACATCATATATGATTATCACCGCAAATCTGATCAGCACATCCTTATAGCCAGCTTTAGAGAAGATGATGTAACTTCAGGCAATCCTGATTCAAAATCAGTCACCCTGCGCATGCCTGTTAGCAAAAGTGGGGCAAGACAGGAATGAAACTTGCGTAATAACAAAAAGGTAAGTCTTCAGGACGCCATGAAGGATGCAGCCAGGCTCAGAATGTGTTAAGGGAGATGATCAGTCATCAAATTCTCCGATGAAAGGTATTTGCTCCAGCACTTCAAGTCGGATTACACTTTGAAAATACACCTCAAGCTGGTAAAACTGAGCGGCAGTCTTTGACCCGACAGTTTTCCGAATGGTTTTGTAATACTTCTGAATCAGTTTATCGTAATCCTTACCCAGTGCCATCATATCCTTCATCAACTGGTCTGTGTTCTCATCATCAAGTGATTCATATTGAATAGCATACCTGGTTAAAAGCGATATCCTTTTTTGCCCATGCAGCTTCCTGGCTGATTCATATTCATCATAAAGGGTCCAAAAACCAGCGGCAGCCGTACCTTCTAATGAAACCCACTCAGCCACAACATCCTTTTTTTCCATTCCAAATATGGCTTGATACAATTCGATCTCTTCTTTGGTTTGGGCCTGTGCCGACATTACGAATACAGCAATCATGCTGATCAAAAAATAAACTTTTTTCATCTTTTAATTAATTAATAGTTAAGTACGTATGATTGTTTTATTACTTGGTTAAAGTAAATGTACGACTATATATTATTCAGGAATCGCAAATCTAATAATTTCACAAAATTTTAACCTTTATAGAAATTTATTTGACCGGGTAACTGGGAATGGTAAAATAAAAACTCGACCCTGAACCTTCCTCGGTTTTGACCCATATCTCTCCCCCGTTTTTCTCAATAAAATCCATGCACAGTACCAATCCCAATCCAGTACCTGTTTCTCCTGATGTTCCGGGTGTTTTGAATTTTTGATCAATGAGGAATATTTTATTTACATTTTCATCTGATATACCAGTGCCCTGATCCCTAACCATTACCTCAAATAATTTTTTTCTGCGCTGAATCTCCACTGCTACCAGTCCACCTTTATTACTAAACTTAACAGCATTATTGACCAAATTTCTGATTACCGTATTGATCATTTCCCTGTCTCCGTACGCCTGAATTTCCTCTTCAACATTTGAGCTAAGAACTACGCCCTTTTTTTCTGCAGGCACCTGATGTAAATTAATATTCACCTCAACCAGCTTTGAGAGATTGAATTTCTCGGGTGAATATTCAATCCTTCCACTTTGTGATTTTGACCATGTCAACAGGTTTTCCAGCAGGTTGTATATGAGTTCAGTCTGTTTATGAATATTTTTTAGCACTTGCAATTTATCCTCTTCTTCAAGATCCTGATAGTCCCGGATGACCAGTTCACTCATAGAATGAAGGCTTGAAAACGGATTTTTAAGGTCATGTGCCAGGATTGAAAAGAAGGTGTCTTTTGTAGCGTTAAGTTCTTTTAACTGTTCTTCCGCTTCCTTTCTTTCCGTAATATCCCTTGCAACTATTGTAATGCCTGATAATTCACCCCTAATATTCCTTCTCGGGGAAATTTTAGCATTGAACCAGAAAACTTCTTCGTCCTTCTCAATATAATAATCAAATTCCTGGACAGTATCTTCCTTTTTTAATGCTTTGAAAGCCTTTGATAAACTCTCTACAGCTCCGGGTAAGTCAACATCCACAAAACAATTACCCAGAATAACTCCAGCTTCTTCGTACACTGCTTTATATTTTCCGAGATTATAAAACTCCTGAAAAAAACCTTTACTGTCCAATACAAAAACCAGATCATCAATGGAACTAATGGTGGAAGCTAATTTTTCTTCACTCTCCTCTACTCTTTCCTTCTGTTTTGCAATCTCGGTTGTTCGTTCCAGGATTTTTTTTTCCAGTACTTTTTTCTCCCGTAAAAGCTTTCTTTCCCTGAGCTTAATAACAGTGGCTACCAGAAATAATAAAAGAAGGACATATGAGGCGTATGCATACTTACTTCTCCACCAGGGCGGAAGAATGGTTATCCCGCAACTGGCACCCGAATTATTCCATACCCCGTCATTGTTGGTTCCCCTTACATGAAAAGTGTATTTTCCAGGTGCCAGGTTTGTAAAATGTACAAATCTCCTGTTGCCGATTTCCACCCACCTGTCTGAAATGCCTTCCATCTGGTAGGCATACCTGTTTTTTGAGGGATTCGTGAAATCAAGAGCTGAAAACTCAATGGTAAAGGAATAATCCTGGTATGAGAGTGTAAGTTCATCAGTATATACATTCCCCCTTTGCCGGATCCCATTATTTTCTTTTTCAATAGAAGTGATCCTGATCGGTGGGATGTAGGAATTGTCCTTGAGTGAATCGGGATAAAAGGATATCAACCCATCAATACCACCAAAAAACATTTCGCCATCATCAGCTTTAAATACAGCTTTAATATTGAACTCCTTCCCCAGCAACTCGTCTTCAACCAGAAATGTTTCTGATGTTTCATCCATAGGATCTTTCATGGCAAGACCGCCTCCCGTAGAAAACCAAAGATTTCCATTGTCATCCTCTATGATATCATAGATAAGATTATTGGGCAACCCATTTTTTATGGTGTAATGAGTAAATACTGAATCAGTCTTGTTAAACCTGTTTACCCCGGAACTGGTTCCAATCCATATGTTGCCAAGATCATCCTCGCAAAGAGATACGGTATAATTATCACACAGTGTATTTGAGGAGCCGGGAATATTTACATAGTGAACCATCCTGTCTTCTGATGGGATATACATATCCAGACCATTAGAAGTAGCAATCCATATATTTTGATCTCTGTCCTCAAGGAGGGAATATACCAGGTTACTGCCGATTGCGATGGGGCTATCCATATCTTCTTTTATAGTCCTTGCCCGTTTTGCTTCTGGATCAAGGACATATATACCATTACCCGTACCGGTCCAGATCTCACCTTCCGCATCCTCTATAATGCAGTATACCCTGTTGTTGTCGAAATAATTAAAATCCGGTGCATTAAAATACTCCTGTACCGGGATAAATTTCTGTTTTCGTATATCCTGTATGCTTATCCCGTCCCTGGTCCCCAGCCAAATCCTGGATCTGCTGTCCTCAAAGATTACATGGACATGATTCTGAGGAATACGGAATGGACCGGATAATTCAGAGGTGTAATGGTTTACCTCATTAGTGCTCCTGTCCAGTATACTTAAACCCTTACCCCAGGTTCCAATCCATAAATTCCGGGTATCATCCATGTATATAGATGCAATTACGTTGTCAAGCAAATCAACCGAATTGGGATTCTCAGACTTGATGTAGGTTTGTATGCTTTTCTTCTTCAGATCTGTTTTATCAATACCAGCTATGGTTCCAATCCAGAGATTATGGGAGTTGTCCTCAAATAAGGAAGGAACAATATCATGACTGATATAATTTGTATTGTCCGGACCGCTCCTGAAATGAAAAAAGTCTGAAGTGCCGGCCGAACCCATATTCATAATCTTGTTTAAACCACCACCTTCGGTGCCTATCCAAATTGTTCCCGTATAATCCTGTATAACCGAATGGATATAATTATTACTTAAACTGCGTGCTTGGGTATTGTCCTGGTAATACCGAGTTATCGTTTTGAGATCCGGATTAAAAATGTTAAATCCATTCTCTGTGCCCATTAATATATTCCCATCCCTATCTTCGAACAAAGCAGTTATATGGTTATGGCTTATGCTGTTAGATTCAGATTCACTATATGTATAATTTGTAAATTGCTTTTCTCGCAAATTGAAACTTGCCAGACCATGCATTGATCCGGCCCATATTGATCCCCGGCTGTCCTTAATGATAGGGAACCCGACATCGTACAGTGTTCCTTCATGTTCAATACTATTATGGAAAGACTGTTGCTCACCTGTGTTGAAATTGATAACCGTTAAAGTAGGTGGTTGGCTGACGTAGATATTTTCCGTGTCCGTAGTAATTCCATATACGAAATCAACACCGGTTTCAAGATTACTCCCCGGTAGGCTGACCCGAGAAAACCGATCCGTTCTTTTATCAAATCTGTTTAATCCTCCTTTGGTGGCAATCCACAGAATCCCATTCCTGTCTTCTGCAATATCAAATATCCAGCTATTTGATATTGAGTTCGAGTCAGCGGGATCATTGAAGTAATTTTCGAAAGAATAACCGTCAAATTTGTTCAGTCCATTTTGGGTTCCGAACCACATATATCCCTCAGAATCCTGGAAAATGCAAATAACATAACTCTGTGACATACCATTTTTTACCGCATAATGGTCAAAACTAAGTGACTGGCCTAATGATAGTTGAAAGGCGAAGAAAAGATAAATCCCTGCTAGAGCAGATACTATTTTACCGGTTTGCATATATCTTACAAAGATATAAAAACCCTCTGCAACATGAGTCGCTGCAAAGGGCTCAATAATTCACTAAGTTATCAGTCAGCAACCTTACTCCTTTGCAGGCAGGAAGAGGTTCACAATAAACCCGAAAATTAATCCTGCAATACAGAATCCAAATGCCCAGATTACCAGGGAAGTGGAGATCCCGAAAATAATGGCAGGAACAACAACCCCGATAAGGCATAGAAATATGGAAAAATTGACACTGTGACGGTTAACTTTCGGGTTTATCCACATAACCAGTACCAAAAAACCAAGTGACATTGTCAGGGAAACAAAGAAGAAAGTCGCATCCACGATATCACGCAGGATCAGGGCCATGGCAATTCCCAGCACCATCAAGACAACCATGCTGTATCGCATGGAAGTTTTTAGTTTTTCCTTGCTTGTCAATCCGGTTTTTTCAAGAAAATCCTGAGTGACTGAGGATGCCGCAGTAAACATGTAGGTGTCAGCCGATGAAGAAACCGATGAATAAATGATCACCACGGAAAGTCCGGCTAATCCAACAGGTAATAACCTGCTAAATCCAACGATCAGGGAGGTATCTGGATCAATGCCGGGAATATCAGTCCGGATAATCAGGCCAATCAGCAGAAGGATAAAACTTATGATCATATAGAAAACTGACGAAAGTAATAGGCTTCTTTTAAAATGGGTTTTGTCCTTAATGGCATAGACCCTTTGCCATAGTTCTGGTGATGCCATGGGGATGAAAAATCCAGCCAGGAAAAAACAAACGATCTCCTGGGCGGGTGTCTTGAACAGATCCATAAATGCAAGTTGGGGCTTTGTATCGGTTGTAAACAAAAGATACATCATCAGGATAAAAAGCAAAAAAATACCGAAAGTCTGGATAATATCCGTTTTAACCACAGCATCGAATCCCCCGGCCAATAGATAGAGGAGGATAATTACACCCACAATTATTACCGACAATCCATAGGTGATGGGTGTATATTCTGATACTAATTTGGCCCCGGCGGTGAAATTCAAAACTACCCAACCAAACATGATGATTATTGTGATGATGGTTGCCAGGTATCCTGCAAACTTGCCTTTCAGGAAAAAGAAATAGTCAGGCATGGTGTAGAACTTCTGTTTATCAGCTAATTTTTTAACTTTTAGTCCGAAAAAATAAAATACAAATAATCCGAATACAGATCCAATGAAATACTACAGGGCCCCGAGTCCATAGAGGTATACCAGCGCAGTATAGGTGAGCAGAATGGCGGCGCCGATCCGGCTGGAGAAAATTGTGGAGGTAGCTTGAAGGGACTTCAAATTACGGCCGGAGATAAGGAATTCCTCCTTTTCCTGTTTTCTTCCTGTCCAGAATCCAACAACAAGGATCAGGATAAAATAAAATGCGATGAT
>CAZXOJ010000098.1:0-13456 GCA_964642325.1 uncultured Bacteroides sp.
CGGTTTTTAGTAAGCATTCTTTCATATATCAGCCGGGTGATGAAAATAGCAGAAAACAGTGAGGTGGAGATACCGATCACCAGGGTTGTGGCAAAACCTTTAATAGGACCGGTCCCGAAGACCAAAAGAATAATCCCGGTGAGTAATGTCGTTACGTTTGCATCGATAATCGCCGACCGGGCATTTTTATACCCGTCCGTGATGGCCAGCCTAATGCCTTTTCCGGCAATAATCTCTTCACGGATCCGGTCATAGATAAGGACATTAGCATCCACCGACATACCAATGGTAAGAACAATACCCGCGATGCCAGGCAGGGTAAGTACGGCACCTAAAGATGCCAGCACACCGATCAGGAAGAACATGTTTGCTACCAGGGCAAAATCTGCAACCAATCCAGCCCTTCGGCTATAATAGAATACCATATAAAGCAATACTACCATGAAGGCCAGCAGGAAGGAATTCATTCCTGATTTAATGGCTGCCTCTCCCAGGGAAGGACCGACAATAGCTTCCTGGATAATCCTTGCCGGAGCTGGTAATTTACCGGATTTCAGCACATTGGAAAGGTCTTCGGCATCGGCATAGCTAAAATTACCACTGATGGTTGACCTCCCGTTGGGAATCTCTTCATTAACGGTTGGGGCTGAAACCACGTAACCATCCAGCAGAATGGCAATGGCCTTGCCTACATTATCCCTGGTCAGGCGGGCCCAGACCTGGGCTCCTTCACTATTCATTCCCATGGTAACAGTAGGTGCCCCACCTGTCTGTGCAAAATCAACACTGGCGGTGGTAACTGCGCCACCCTCGAGGGGAGGTCTTCCGTCTCTTCCGGTTATCCTCAATGAGTATAGAACAAAATAATTCTCAGCTTCATCATAAGGGGCCATGTCCCAATGGAAACGGACATCCCTTGGAAAAAGGGACCGTATTTGATTCATATTCAGGTATCTCCTTACCTTCGCAGTATCCTTGGTATGGGCAAATCCAATACCGGCACCGGGTACGAATTGTCCCTGCCTAGTTACATTTGGCTGGAGTATGCCAAGCAGGGGATTCTCCTGAACGAATTGTTCAAGGGTTAAATTAGCCGTTGTATCACCCATCAGGCTATCAGCTGAGATCTGGTCAAGCAGGCTTAATTCCTGGTCCTCCGTTTCTGCTGGTTGCTCAAGTTCAGCCAGCAGGGGATTCACTTCCCCTGCCGGGGGTGCTGCGGTTTGTTCCCCGGCTCCTTCTGCTACATCCGCCTCTGATTCTCTTAGGGCTGCTTCCGCGTCAAGTATCTCCCGGAGTCTCTCATTGGCTTGCTGCAGGAAAGGATAGATTTCAGAATTGTCGTATGTTTCCCAGAATTCCAGCACGGCAGTCCCCTGCAAAAGCTTCCTCACCCTCTCAGGTTCCTTGACCCCCGGTAATTGTACCAGGATTCTGCCCTGTGTTTCCAATCTCTGTATGTTAGGCTGAACGACACCAAAACGGTCTATCCTGCTACGCAACACATTAAACGCGTTATCCATGGATCCTTCCGTTTCAGCGCGGATAACCCTCATCACATCTTGATTGCTGGAGTTGAAATCTATCTGTCCCCTTAACTCACGAGTGGCAAAAATGGCTGCGAGCATTCCGTTTGGATCGATTTCCTCAAAAGCCCTTCCAAAAAGGGTAACAAAATCTTCCTGGCTGTCTTTCTGGTATTCCAGTGCCAGGGCTATGGCCCGGTTGAATGTTGAATCAGTGTTATAATTTGACAATGACCTTATCATATCCACCATGGATACTTCCAGGGTCACGTTCATCCCGCCTTTAAGGTCAAGTCCCAGGTTGATCTCCCGCTCCTGGCATTCCTTATAGGTATATTTCCGGAGAATGATATTGTACACTACTTCGCTCCCAATGGAGTCAATGTACAATTCCTCTCTGGCAGTATCTCCCTGGGCATAATTCCTGGCATCACTTTCCACCTTCCGCGACACAAAAGTAAATGACAATTGATAGACGCATACTACAGCCAGGGCGATGGCAAATACCCTAATGGCTCCTTTATTCTGCATTTGGTTCTTGTTTTGTTATTTGAACGCGCAAATATATACAATTTTCAGGACATCCGGAACAGTCTGATACATGTATAAATTGCCGCTTTTGTAAAATCTTTCCGGCAAAAAAATCCCCCTATTCTGGCGAAAGGGGGATTAGGTTGGATTATAGGTAGCTATTCCTTAAAACAGGTTCATGTCATCAAGTGCCTTCATTACTTCTTTTACATGACCTGCTGAAGTATCAAGCATTGCCTTTTCATCATCATTCAGGTCTATTTCAATGATCTTCTCAATACCGCCTCTGCCCAGTACGACAGGAACTCCAAGACATACATCCTGGAGGCCGTATTCACCATTAAGTATGGTAGAAACAGGGAAGATCCTTTTCTGGTCATTTACGATTGCCTCAACCATCTGGGCTGCAGCAGCACCCGGGGCATACCATGCCGAGGTACCCAGGAGCTTGACAATCTCTCCACCTCCCTTGCGGGTCCGGTCCACAATTTTTTCAATTTCCTCACTCCCCAGCAGTTCAGTAAGTGGTATTCCGGCAATGGTTGTATATCTAGGCAGGGGCACCATAGTATCACCATGTCCGCCCATAAGAAGGGCCTGGATATCCAAGGGAGAAACATTCAGTGCACTGGCCAGAAAGGCCCTGTAACGCCCAGTATCCAGTATGCCAGCCATACCGAAGACCGGGTTTCCGGTTTTCCTGGCTGCAATGGTGGCAGCATAGGTCATTACGTCTAGGGGATTGGTTACCATGATGATGATGGCCTCAGGGGAATATTTCATGGCCTTATCTGCAACGTTCTTAACGATCAGGGCATTGGTTTTGATAAGATCGTCTCGCGACATCCCCGGTTTCCTGGGCAGGCCTGATGTGATCACAATAATCCCTGAATCCTTGGTCTGTTCATAATCATCGGTACAACCGACCACCCTGGTATTGAAACTGTTTATGGCCGAGGTCTGCCAGATATCCAGGGCTTTCCCTTCGGCCACCCCGGGCTTAACATCGATCAGGATAACTTCTTTTGTAACATCTTTGTGTGCAATAACATTTGCGCAGGTTGCCCCAACGGCCCCGGCGCCAATAACGGTAATTTTATCCATTTTGAAGTGTTTTAATATGAGTGCTTATCAAATTTACTTAAAAATTGGACAGCTTCAAACTGTAAGTAATTATTATATCTTTAGGGTATGTTCTTGCGGGGATTCATAAGTGCATCAATCACATTTGTGCTAATGACCGGAAGCCAGGCACAGATTCAGGGTACTGACACACTTTTCCGGCCATCCGATCTATTCTACTTCTCCACCCTTGAGAGGGAATCGTTCAGCCAGTATTTCGAAGGCAAGCCTGATTATTTCAAGATGATCATTGCCGTAAATACAGCTAGCACTGAAAATGAGCTCGAAATATACCAGGATTGGATCAGGGATATGGTGCAGGAGATCCGGGACAATAAATTTGAGCGGCTGAGTGAAGCAAAAAAGATTAACCAGGTTAAGAATTCAGTAAACAAAGCCCTGCTGATCTCTTTTGAGCATCAGTCCGGATTCAGCGATCTGTTCAGGGCCGGAGAGTATAACTACTTTACAGCCGCATCGGTCTATGCCATTATCCTGGACCAGCTGGAGATCCCCTATAAAATTCAGGAATTACCGACCTCGATTTCACTGCTTGCCTATCCGGATGATGAGCAGATCACTATTGAAATAGAGGGTTCTGGCTCACAGTTTTTCGCCTTTGCACATGATACGCGCAACAGCTTTGTTGAATTTCTACGGAATTCAAAGGTAATTGATAATGCCACCTTTTCCTCGACATCATCACGAGTGCTGTTTGAAAGATATTACTTTGCGGACTATGGATTAACAATACAGGAAATGATCGGGATGCTGTATCTGAATTCCGCCATTGAATATCTGAATAGATCAGAACCTGCAAATGCTTATAAACAGTTTGAAAAGGCTTTTATCCTGTATCCATCCAGCAAAACCCAATACTTACTGCTGGCTCATCTGAATAGCTTTCTGACTACCATGGATTATCACAATCCCGCGGACCTGGGATACCTGATCAAAGCCAACAAGCTGGTCGGATTTGGTGTGGACAGGGAAAGAATAGCTGCCTACCTGCAGGACATTATAAATGAAGTGCTGATCAAAGAACAGGACCTGACAGAAATGCAATACATCTATGATTACATGCAGGAATATCTTGCTGATGAGGTATTGATGAAGGATTTTAGCTTCCAATTTTATTATGAAACAGGGAAGTACCATTTTAATGATGAACAATACTGGAAAGCCCTGACGTCATTTGAAACTGCCTATTCCCTGAATCCCAATGATGTGAATAACCAAAATAATTTGACCAGGGCGCTGGCTGGATATTCCATCAATACAAATCCTCCAATGGTCCTGGAAAAGATAAATCTATATGATTCTGCATACTTTGAGATCGTCGATAATGAGATCTATCTAACGATAAAACAACATGTCTGCCTGGAGTTTTTCGGAGAGGCATATCAACTCCAGGATGGCGAAAATGGTGAACATTATATGGCCATTTTCGAGGAATTGGTTGACCAGCACCCCAACATAACCATAAATTTTCTGGCTGTTGGCAGATCATACTCCTCGGCTGCCATCTACTATTACCGCAAGGGCCAGGTACAGAAATCAAGGAAAATACTTGAAAAGGGACTAACATATGCCCCACATAACCTCGAAATGAAATTGAAGTTGAAGTCCTTCGAATGATTAAAATTTGTTTTCCACAGCCAGGTGATATTCCTTCTGCAGCATGTGGTAATGATTGAGCCTGGATTTATCCCTGGCTATGATGTTCAGGGTCTCCATTTTGAAGGTACCTTTTGATACAAAGAAACTGAGCTCTGCCATACCATTCTTGGTGGGAATCGGTTCTAGTTTATCATTCCAGTATGCCCCATTGGTGAGCTTTCCCTGGTAAAACTCTACATTCTTGCTCCGGTTAGATAAAGAGATGATAAGCGTAAAGGTCTTATCCAGGCTGATCCTGTCAACTTCCCTGATCTGAACCCTTGCAGTATAGGGTTTCGGTACACCTTCCTGTGTGTATTCTTTTAAACCAATACCCGGTTGCCCGTTTGAATAGGGCGTTTCGGACTGCAATATGCCACTTTCGTAGTAGGTTGTCCGCATACCGATGATCCGTCCGTTCTCATACGGGGTTTTCCTGTAAACACTTCCATCGGGATAATACCAGGTGGCCTCCCCCTGCTTATAGCCGTTGATGTAGTTCAATTCCGTCTTAACCGTTCTCCCGTCCGGGTAATAATTGGCGGCCATGCCATGCTTCTTGTTGTTTTCGTAAGTTATCAGATTCTCCAGGGTGCCATCTTTGCGATAATCTTTGGATGTACCATGCCTTAACTTCCCTTTCGCCTCTGTCTCAGATTTAATTTTGCCATCGGGGTAATACTCCTTGAATACCTGGATACCTGAGGGATTGGCAGGCTGCTCCGGTTTCTTTTCCTGCTGTGTACAGGCAGTTAATAAAACAAATGATAAAATACCTAATAACGAATATTTCAGCATGTTATGCTCTTATTCTCATTCGATCAATGATTCAAAATCCTCGTTCAAGGGTAGATCCCGCTGGAAATCATACAGCGTAAGCCGTCGTATTTGAAAGAAATAGTTCCAGTAATTCTGCAGGGCCGTCAGGTAGCTTCTGGTGGCATTATCTCTATCTTTCAAGGCTTGGTTTAAGACCAACACATCAATCTTGCCTATGTAAAACCGCTGCTTTGTTACATTGTACATCAGCTGTGCAACGGTATCAGACTTTGCGGCAATACGAAGCTGGTCATCCTGGAGATTGAATTGCATGACCTGCAGCATGACATTCTGGTCAAAGTCAATCTCGTCCTGCAGTACATTGGTACGGGTCACTTCCTGGTTTGACTGGGCCATTTTGAACTGCCCCTTGGCAAGTCCCCAGTCAAGAATAGGTACCTCCAGGCCTATCTGCAATCGCTCCCAGTCCTGCGTGTTCTGGTAGACATTTGCGATGGTGGGGGACCGCTGCGTTAGGCCAAACTGGGCAAAAAGATCTGCCTGCAGTCCCCTTTCCGCCTTTGCCTGGGCTACTGATGCATCAGCTTCCAACAACTGTCTCTGCAGGTCAATAATCTCAGGATTGTTGGCATGGGCCTGTTCAAGTGCCTTGGCCACATCAACCTCCATATCAGGGATCTCTACCGGTATGATAAGTTCAATATTTACATTTTCATTGTACCCCAGGAAAGATCTGAGTCGAAATCTGGAAATTTCCAACTGAATACCTGCCTCATTCAGGTCAGTACTGGAAGTCAGGAAAGCCAGCTCCAGCTGGAGCAGTTCATTCTCGGCTATGGTCCCGATATTATACCTTCCCTTGGCTATCTGGTAAAGTGTATCGTTATTGGCGAAATTCAACTCGGCTATCTGGATGTTTACCTGAGCAAGTGTCAGACCGAAAAAATAATCCACTGCCCTTAAGCTCACCTGTTCGAGTGATTCCACGTAATTTTTCTGGGCAGCCTCATATTTCAGTGGCTCTATCTTCCTTTCCCAGCGAAAACTGTTATGTGCCTTAATGGGTTGCCGGATTCCTATACTTACCGGGGTGGAAGAATAGGTGCTGGTGGTCTGGTCACTCCTGAGCAGATCAATCCGCCGCATGCCGGAACTCATAAAAATAGAGCCCCCTGTAGGTGCAATATTCTGCTGCAGGGAAGCAGTTATATTATAGGTGGCCTGGCTTCTTTCTACAAAAGCATCGTTTCCATCAGGGAGTGTGACGATGTCAATGGACCGGTCCAAATCCGGCATGGTCCCCCGGAGGGTAAGGCTAGGCCGGAATTTTGCTTTATGAGTCCGGTACTCCCAGTAACTTCCCCTGAAGCGGTGCCTCGCCATGATTCCCATGGGGGACTGCTCTCTGGCTAAACTGATCACATCATCAAGGGTGAAATTCAGGGCCTGGACCTGCGCCGTCCCGGTGAGCGAAAACCCGGTAATGATAAAAAGTAAGATGAATCTTATGCTGTGTTTTTTCACTGAATGTTCGCTTAAATTATTCATGCCTTAATGATTCGATGGGATCCTTTTCGGAGGCCCTTTTTGCTGGTGAATAGCCAAATATCACTCCTACCGAGGCAGAAACCATAAATGCAATGATGACGGAAAAAGGTGAGACAATGGTCAGTATCCCGGCGAACTTATTGATCAGCATTGAGAGGACTATTCCCAGGATCACCCCTAGTAGTCCGCCGGAAACACTGATCAGGATAGCCTCTGCCAGGAATTGGACCACGATATCCATCTTCCTGGCACCGATGGCCATTCTTGTCCCAATCTCCTTGATCCTTTCCATGACCGAGGCGAACATGATATTCATGATACCTATCCCTCCCACCAGGAGGGAGATACTTGCGATGGCCCCGAGCACGATATTGAAAATATCTTTGGTCCGCTGCTCCTGTTTGAGCAACTCCTCAGGTACGGTGATCTCATAATCCTTAACCTCAGCATGCCTCCGGAAGAGCATCCTGCTCAGGAACTCTGTGGATGCCCTCACCTCTTCAGATTCGTTTACCTGGACAATAATCTTATCCAGCTGGTGGTAATTGCTGCTGGTATTTTGTTCGGGATTTACACTTCCTCCAAAAAAGAACATAAACCTGCCTCCCCCGCTGGACTGTTTTATACGGGTACTTACCAGGGCACGGTTCTGGAACCTCATCAGCATCGTCTTGGTCGGGATATAGATATTGTCATTGAACACATTTACACCAGTATTCTCAAAGGCCGTCAGGCTTACATCCGTCCTTTCGAGAACGCCGATCACCTTGAGCCATATATGGTCAAACTTTATGTAATTATTGATAGGATTTTCCTGGGCAAAGAATGTGCTGCGGATATTGGCCCCGATGACACATACCGGGATACCATTCTCTTCCTGGTAATCATTGAAAAACAATCCTTCCTGCAATGCCAGGTTGTAAATATTAAAGTATTCGTTGGAGACACCCAGCAATTTGGCCTGCTCGCGTTTCCCTGCCTGCACAACGTAGCTGTTGAGGGCTATTTCGGGACTGAGCTGTTTTACAGTGGGCAGGATTTCCTTGATGGCCTCGGCATCCTTGAGGCTGAGTCCTGGTGAGAACTTGGCCTTTTGCTTGCTCTCCCCGTTTTCGCTCTCGGAACTCTCTTCCCCCCCGGCAGGGGTAACAATGGGGGTGATGACGATATTGTTCACTCCGACCATTTTCATCTGCTCAAGGATCTCCTGCTGGGCACCATTTCCAATGGCAAGCATACTGATCACTGCACCCACCCCAAAGATGATACCCAATCCCGTGAGAATGGACTTCAGTTTATTGGCCAGGATGGACTCCAGGGCAATGACGATATCATGAAAATAACGTTCCATCTTTCCTTTGTTTATGTCGGTTGTTAACCAATGCCAGCCGGCCGGGCTCCTCCCGGTGGCCGACTTCCGCGCCGCTGCATTCTTTGCTTCTGTTCCTCTTCCCTTTGTTTTTGCTCTTCCTCTTCCAGGCGTTTCTTTTCGGCTTCTTTCTCCCGGATTACCTCCACCAGTTCCAGCCCGGTAAATCGCATCTCCTCAGCCCCTTCAGGAACTGATAACAGGACCTTATCCCCCCCATTCAGTCCAGCTTCAACAATGATCTCATTCTCATTCGACTCATCCAGTACGACTACCTGCCTGGTGTTGTTTTTTAGATGGACATAGGTCATACTGTCATTAGAATGAACGGCTTCCATTGGGATATACATCACAGAATCAAATGTCCTGGTAACGATGCTGTTGCTGGTTGTCATGGAAGGTCTGAGGATGGGATCTGATTCGTTCAGCTTGATAACCACCTCAAATACCTTGGCATCCGTATTGGGAAGCTGTTCCCCAATATTGGCCACCTCTGTGACCATTCCCGTGTATTCTTTTTCAGGGAAAGCATCCACACCGGCCCTGACTTCCTGTCCCACTTTAATCTTGCTGATATCAATTTCATTCACATAGGTCTTTGAGACCATGGTGGACATATCCGGCAGGGTAGCCACGGTCAGGTCCCAGGGATTGATCTCTGAGCCCACAGTTCTTTTCTGTCCTCTCCAATCTCTCTTGTATATGACCATGCCAGGAGCTGGTGCACGGATAATAAAATGTTGCAGCACATCCTCCATTTGTGCTTTTCTTCTTCGCTGCTTGGCCAGGTCAACCGTGACCTCAGTCATATCGGCCTTGTACTGCTGTACTTTCAGCTGGTAGTTTTTTACTGCCTGTTTATATGCCCGATCTGCCTTGTCAAGGCTGATCTGGGCCGAGCGTATAGTAGCTGGTGGCTCGAACTGGCTCTGCTCAAGGGTGATCTCTGCTTCCTCCATGTCAAACTTGAGGTTGATCATTTGATCGCGAAGTTCCCTCAAACCCATGGTGGTGTCCAGTTTGGTCTTGGTATATTCTGATTCCCTAACTTCAAGTTCATCGGATATGTCCTTATAAGAGTTATCAGCCTCGGAACGGTCAAGTGTCGCTACATAGTCCCCTGAATCAACAACAGTCCCTTCCACAACCAGGTCCTGGATCTTGATGTTTCGGATCCTGAGCTCCCTGCTCCTTAAGAGCAATGGAGCCATAATATCTGTCGAGGTTTGTGCCTGTAATTCGCCAGTAACGGCAACCAATATCTCGAATTCCCCCAGTTTTACTTCTGTTTCAAGCGGTTTGTTTGAATCCTCCTTGGCGGCCATGGAATAAATGATCGCTGCTGCGATGATCACAGCCGGGAGGAGCAGGAATATCAGGGTACGTTTTTTCATTATATGGTTTGTCTTATTGAGGTATTACGTAATTGAATCAGCTAAATTAGACTAAAAATCTCGATAATGGTTTAATCAGGGTGAGAGCTTATGTTAAAAAAAAATAAAAATCAGCTTATTTGAGGCCTGATATCAAGTCTCTTACCTGTTTTGCCAAATCCTCTGCCACCGATTCGGAACCTGCCTCCGTATAGATCCTGATAATTGGTTCGGTGTTGGATTTCCTAAGGTGTATCCAGCCTTCAGGAAGGTCGATTTTTACACCATCCTCTGTATTGACCGGATAATTCGCATATTTAGCCTGCACCTTCTCAAGTATCAATGCAGTGTCTGTGCCAGGTTCCAGCGCCACTTTATTCTTTGATATAGTATAATCCGGGTATTTTTTTCTCAATTCACTCATTGTATATCCCTGTGAAGCAAGGAAGGTAAGGAACAATGCAGCACCAGTCAGGGCATCCCTGCCGTAGTGCATACCCGGGTAGATCACCCCTCCATTTCCTTCGCCCCCTATCACGGCATTGTTTTCCTTCATTACCCGTACCACATGCACCTCTCCCACCGGGGAAGCAAAGTGGCTGCATCCATATTTTTCCGTGACATCTCTGAGGGCCCTGCTTGAGGAAAGGTTAGACACCGTGTTGCCGGGGGTTTTACTCAGTATATAGTCAGCCACCGCAACAATTGTATACTCTTCCCCGAAGAACTGTCCCCGTTCATCTATCATGGCCAGCCGGTCAACATCGGGATCTACTACCAGTCCCAGGTCAGCCCCAGAATCTATCACTGCAGCCGACAGCGCCCCAAGATGTTCAGGCAGGGGTTCAGGATTATGAGGAAAGATACCGTTGGGCTCACAGTACAGCTCCACCACCTCAGCCACCCCCAACTGCTTCAATAATGCCGGGAGTATTAGTCCCCCGACAGAATTTACACAATCCACCGCTACCTTCATCCCTGCTTTTCGAATAATCTCGGGATTAACCAGCTCCAGTTCCAGTATCCTGTCGATATGCTTCTGGTCGTAACCGGGTAAATGGGTGACCTGTCCGATATTTTCCACCGGTGCATAGTCATATTTTCCAGCTTCTATAATTTCCAGTATCCTCTGCCCTTCCCCCGCAGAAATAAATTCTCCTTTACTGTTTAACAGTTTCAGTGCGTTCCATTGTCCGGGATTATGGCTGGCCGTAAGTATGATCCCTCCGTCTGCCTTTTCCATGGATACAGCGATCTCTACTGTCGGCGTGGTTGCCAGTCCCAGGTTCAGCACATCCACCCCCATGCCCATCAATGCCCCGCAAACCAGCGTTTCAACCATCTCTCCAGAGATGCGGGCATCTCTGCCAAGTACAACTTTGAGGTCTGGTTTGCCTGAAGTCTCCTTAATCCAGGCTGCGTAGGCAGATGAAAATTTTACGATGTCAATGGGTGTAAGGCCATCTCCGGGGTCTCCACCGATGGTTCCCCGGATGCCGGAAATAGATTTTATCAGTGTCATGACACAAAGATGCTAACAACCCAAGAAATTTACAATAATCGAGCCAGTCTTTTTCGAACACCAAAGGCGTAAAAAAAAAACGTAAATTTGGCCTTCATGAAGAAAAAAACAAGTTCAGGGAGGCAGCAAGCTCCCCAGGAAGTCAGGCTAAATAAGTTTATAGCCAATACAGGGGTATGTTCACGCAGGGAGGCAGATACATTGATACAGTCCGGGTCCATCCAGGTGAACGGCAAAACCATCACCGAACTTGGCACGAAAGTAAACCCTCAGGACGTGGTCACCCATAAAGGAAAAAAACTGCAGGGAGAAAAAAAGGTCTACATACTCCTGAACAAGCCAAAGGATTACCTGACCACCTCGAAGGATACACATGGCAGGAAGACGGTCCTGGACCTGGTCAGGGGTTGTTGTCCCGAAAGGATTTACCCGGTGGGGCGACTTGACCGGAACACTACCGGCGTCCTGCTGTTTACCAATGACGGGGCACTGGCAGAGGCATTAACACATCCATCATATAACCGAAAAAAAGTCTACCATGTCTTCCTGAACAAGAACCTGAAAACCGGTGACCTCGAACAGATAAGTAATGGGATCGAACTGGATGATGGGTTTATCAGGCCGGACAGTATACAGTATACTGATGCAAAGGATAAAAAGCAGGTTGGTATGGAGATCCATTCCGGAAGGAACCGCATAGTCAGGAAGATCTTTGAACATCTCGACTACAGGATAGAGAAGCTTGACAGGGTTTATTTTGCAGGATTGACCAAGAAAGGGGTCTCAAGGGGACAGTGGAGGCATTTAACGGACAAGGAGATTGCCATGCTCAAAATGTCTGTACCCGGGATAAGCAGGAAAAAACCATCACAGGGCTAAGAAAAATAATCAGAGATGCCCAGGTCAACGAAAACCGGTATTATTTTGCTGTTCAGCCTCCTGATCCTTGCTATGGTTTCCGGGCAGCTTGTATCCGGACAGACCGAGCCTGTCAAAGGACAGATCATTGACAAAAAGACCGATCGTCCGCTGGCCTTCGTGAATATCACATACCTGACTTCCGGGCAGGGAACGGTTTCCAATATTGATGGAGCATTCAGTATTTCTTCCTCACAGGATATAGATTTTCTGAAATTCAGTTATGTGGGCTATCATCCCAGGTTTATTGCAAAGGATGATATCCGGCCAGGTGAGACGCTGATTATTGAACTCGAAAGGAAAGCCTATGATATAGCCGAGGTTAAGATTCTGCCTGGCATTAATCCAGCCCATCGCATCATCCAGCTGGCCAGTAACAACAGGAAGTTGAACAACCCTGAAAAACATCGCTCCTTTTCCTACACTACCTATAGCAAAATGTATTTTACCATGGATATCGACTCCATGTTCCAGGCAGGAAAAGATTCAATGGAAAGTGATGTGGATAGTTCCCGGCAGGACCTGGAAGAATTCCTCGAAAAACAGCATCTCTTCCTGATGGAGTTCGTGAGTGAGCGAAAATTCAAACCCCCTGATAAGAACAAGGAGGTGGTCACGGCATCCAGGGTTTCCGGATTCAGGGACCCTTCTTTCACCTTGCTGGCTTCCCAGGTCCAGTCCACCAGCTTCTATGATGAACTGATCCTGATATGGGATAAGAGATACCTGAATCCCATCAGCAGGGGAAGTACTAAAAAATACCTTTTCATCCTCGAGGATACCGTTTATACAGAACAAATGGATTCGCTGTTTGTGATCTCCTACCGTCCGCTGAAGGGCAGGAATTTCGATGGACTGAAAGGTATCCTGCATATCAACTCCAGGGGATATGCCATACAGAATGTGATAGCAGAAGCAGCTGAGACAGAGGGTATATTCAGGATCAGGATACAGCAGAAATATGACTATATAGCCAACAAACAATGGTTTCCTGTCCAGTTAAATACAGATATCATTCTCAGTACGAATAACGCCGAAGCAAACGGGGAACCGATAAAATTACTCGGGATCGGTAAAAGTTATCTTTCCGACATCCAGCTTGACCCGG
>CAZXOJ010000099.1:0-13438 GCA_964642325.1 uncultured Bacteroides sp.
GGAGCCCGTTCAATGCAAGGTTCTTTACCCTCAATCTGTGTATGGATCGCATATGCCCAAGTAGAAAAAGGTGTGCCTTAATGACGGAGGAGAAATTCCTGAGTTCAAATTTGACCAGGAACTGCAACATGGAGATCCAGTCAAGGATAAGGCGGGGGAAAAGAATGCGGAACAATTTTCCTCCAGGAAGATTTTTATAAAGGAGGATGATATTGTTCCGGAAATTCAGGTATGTTTTTTTATGGTCTTGTTTGGGAAGGGTGCCGCCCCCTATATGATATATGGTTGATTCCCAGCAGAACCGTATATTATACCCCAGATTTTTAATCCTCCAGCAAAGATCAATTTCTTCCATATGAGCGAAAAAGAAGGGATCGAGTCCACCACTGCGTTTATACAATTCCGACCGGATTACCAGGCAGGCCCCTGAGGCCCAAAAAATATCCAGATCACTATTGAACTGCCCGGTATCTTTTTCAATCCGGTTGAAGATCCGTCCCCGGCAAAAAGGGTAACCATATTTATCGATGAACCCTCCGGCAGCCCCTGCATGTTCAAATAAACTTTTATCATGCCAGGATTTTATCTTGGGCATGCATGCTCCCAGGCTGGCATCCTTCTTCAAGGCGTTGTAAAGGGGGACAAGCCAGTTCCTGGTGACTTCAACATCAGAATTTAGCAGCACGAAATAGGGGGCTGTTATCTGATCGAGCGCCCGGTTATAACCTTCAGCAAATCCATAATTTTTACCGAGTTCAATGGTTTTTACGGAAGGGAATTCCTGGTTGAGAAGTTCAAGGGAGGTATCGGTTGACCCGTTGTCTGCAACCCAGATATCAGCCATATCCTGATCGGTGAATTCGACCAGTGGGGGAAGAAATTTTTCAAGGAAATGAACTCCGTTCCAGTTTAATATGACGACCGCTACTTCTGCCGATTTCGGGATCGCTTTATTTTCCGGCCTGATCATCGATAAAGATTTTCTTTATAATATCCTTGAATTCATCGGCGATAGCTTCGTTGGTGGCTATGATGGTCCCACCGAAAAGCCAGTCCTCATGCCCATAGAAATCAAAGGCTTTCCCCCCTGCTTGCTGGACAATAAAGCCTCCAGCAGCCACATCCCATGGATTCAGGCCATATTCATAAAAGGCTTCAAAACGGCCACAGGCAACATACGCAAGGTCTGTGGCAGCTGACCCCAGCCTTCTCAGTCCATGTGAGTTTTGCATAAAGTAATTTACTGAATCCATAAAGCCATCCAGGTGTTCGAAATAGGTGTAGGGGAATCCTGTAGCAATCAGTGAATCGCTCACACTGGAAGTTTGGCTTACCTGTATTTCTTTATCATCCATATAGGCTTTGCTACCTTTCCATGCGTAGAAAAATTCCTTGAATCCCAGCTCGTATATGACACCGAGGACTATCTCCTTGTGATGTTTAAGTGCAATACTGATGGCAAAGGGTGGAAGTCCGTGGATAAAATTGGTGGTCCCGTCCACCGGATCAATGATCCATTGGTAGTCCTCTCCCGATTGGCCTGCAGTGCCTTCTTCTGCAATAAATCCTGACCCGGGTATAAGTTTGCCTAGTCCATTGACCAGCATTTGTTCGGCACCTTTGTCCACATGGGTCACGAAATTATGCTTGCCTTTTGTTTCTATTGATGATACATTAAACTTCTCTCCTTCGGAAAGGATAAAGTCTCCGGTGATACGGGCTACTTCCATCACCTGATGGCAAATTTCTTCAAGATTGATATTCGTCATCTAAGATTTTTTTTGGATCACGTACTAAAGGATTACTTCTTCTGGTAGTATTTGTACAGTTCCATCTGGGATTGCACCCTTCGGACCGTCAATGGCTTCCTGTACTGGTTATCCTGTTCTTCATTGATAATCCTGGCCTTAACATTATCCTTTAGCTGGATCTCAAGGATGTCACGGATCTCATCCTGTATCTCCCTGTCATAAATAGGACAGGCGACTTCGATTCGATGATCGAGGTTCCTTGTCATCCAGTCCGCCGATGAGATATAATACTTTTCATCATTATCATTGCAGAAAACAAATATCCTTGCATGTTCCAGGAATTTATCAACGATGCTGATCACTTCAATGTTTTCACTTAGTCCGGGTACACCAGGAATGAGGGAACACATACCTCGGATGATGGCCTTGATTTTCACTCCGGCTGCATTGGCCTGGTAGAGTTTCTTGATCATATCCCTGTCAACCAGGCTGTTGGATTTAATAATGACATATGCATTTTTCCCTTCCCTGGCATTTTTGATCTCTGTATCGATCATCATATTTAGCCGGTTGCGCATATATAGGGGTGATACCAGCAAGTGTTTGTATTTGAAAGTCCGGTAAGTGGCATCGAAAAATGTAAAGACCTTATCGACTTCCACTGCTATCCGGGGATCCTTGGTCATTAGCGTCAGATCTCCATAGATAACAGCTGTACCTTCATGGGGGTTGCCGGTACTAACGGTAGCATACCTGACCAGTTTACGTCCTTCCTTCCGGGTGATCAATGTAAGCTTGGAATGCACTTTGAGTCCGGGCAGGCCGAATAAAACCCTGGCACCGGCTTCTTCCAGTTTCCTGGCCCAGTGGATATTGGATTTCTCATCAAAACGGGCTTGCAACTCAATGATAACTGTCACCTTCTTTCCATTCATAGCGGCGGCAATGAGTGCGTTGATCACTCTTGAATTATTGGCAACCCTGTACAGGGTAATACTGACAGACCTGACCTCGGGGTCAATGGAAGCTTCTCTCAGGAGATTGATATAATGATCAAAACGCTGAAAGGGAAAATGAAGCAGGACATCCTTCTTATTCAATACCTCCAGGATGCTCTCATGAGGTTGGATCAGGGGATGCGAAACAGACGGTGTGGGTGTGTAGACCATCCTTTTTCCCCCAAGGTTAGGGAATTTCATATAATCTTTGAAATTGTGGTACCTGGCACCGGGGATCAGGTTATCCCCTTCATCGAGTTTAATGTGGTTAGTAAGATAATCCAACAGGTCCTTTGGCATGGAACTGTCATAAACAAACCTGACAGGCTGTCCCTTCATTCGGTCGGAAACACTTGCATCAATGATCTCCAGGAAACTTTTCGACAGGTCGTTATCGATATCCAGCTCAGCATCACGGGTCAGCTTGATGGTATATGCCTCGAACTGGTCATACTGGAAAATGCCGAAAATATCATCCAGGCAAAAACGGATAACATCGTCCAGCAGGATGACAAACTGGTTCTTTCCCGCGGCAGGAAGAACTACGAAGCGGCCGATCACATCGCTGGGGATCTCGATCAGTGCATATTCCGGGGGGATAACAGATTCACTACTGGTAAGTTTGATCGCCAGGTAAATAGATTTATCTGTGAGCCTGGGAAATTTCTTGATATTATGCAGCATGACCGGCGTGATGACAGAGAGAACCTTGTCATGGAAGTACGTCCTGACATATTCAGATTGCACTTCGTTCAACTCATCTTCATTGATGATGAAAACATGTTGCTTTGCCAGGTCACTGAGTAGTGTCTGGTATGTTTCTTCAAACTTTTTTGATAGCAGGAGCACTTTTTTCTGGATCTCATTCAGGATCTTCTTGGGTTTTTCCTTGTCCTTGGTACCCATTGATTCTTCCACATCGATCATGCGTTTGATCGTAGCGACCCGTACCTTGAAAAATTCATCCTGGTTATTGGAAAAGATGCCTAAAAAACGGAGTCGCTCAACAAGTGGTACATTGGGATCAATGGCTTCCTGAAGGACCCTCTCATTGAATGCAAGCCAGCTGATTTCGCGGTTAATAATTTTTTTCTTCACTGCCATAGCATGCCTGAGATGATAGGATAAAAGAGGGTTTTTGACATACAAATGTAACAAAAACCTGCGAGTCTTTTATTACAGATAGCGTTTGGGATAATCAAAAAAATCTTTCTCCGGCTTTACCTTACCGATTTCTTCCCAGCTATCAATCTTGTAGCTTAAACTGACAACTCCGGACGTTGGGATATTGTCGAGGTAATGATCCATCAGGTGGTTAGCCAGGGAGGTAAAAGCGGGGTTGTGTCCGAAGATAAGTATGTGGGATAATGTTGCCTCCTGTCCTCGTATCAGGTCAATCAAATCCTCATTATAGCCCATGTAAATATTGTCCTCTATGATGATCTTTTCATAGGGTAGTTTCAGGACACGGGCAAAAATTATGGATGTGTACAGCGCTCTGTTAGCCGGACTTGTAAGAAAAAGATCGGGAACAACCTTCCGCTCGGATAATTTTTTGGCCATCAGGTAGGCATTGTTTATGCCACGGGGACTGAGAGGGCGGTCAATATCGGAAATGTCTTCGAAATCCCAGCTGGATTTTCCATGCCGGACAATATGAAGGGATTTTGCCATAATAAATGATTTTCATCAAATTTAATGAAAATCAAGATTACATGTGACGATTACAGGAGGTTACTTGCCAGTTCTGACAAGAAGGACCGTTCTCCCTTAACCAGGTTGACATGCGCAAATATTTCCTGTCCCCTCATCTTATCAGACAGGTAGGAGAGTCCGTTGGAGTGGGAATCAAGATAGGGTGAATCAATCTGTTCAATATCCCCCGTAAATACCATTTTGGTACCCTCGCCGGCCCGTGTGATAATGGTTTTTACTTCGTGTGGAGTCAGGTTCTGCGCCTCATCTACAATAAAGAAGACACGGGACAGGCTCCTTCCTCGAATATATGCCAGGGGTGTGATCACCAGTTTTTCGCTCTTGATCATTTCATCGATCTTGGTGAATTCCGGGCTCTGCTGGCTGAATTTATGTTTGATGACGGCAAGATTATCCATCAGCGGCGCCATATAAGGTTCAATTTTCTCCTTGACATCCCCGGGCAGGAAACCCATGTCCCTGTTGGCCAGGGGAACAATGGGCCTGGCCAGGAAGATCTGGGTGAACAGTTTGCGCTGATAAAGAGCTGCTGCCAATGCAAGGAGTGTTTTTCCGGTTCCTGCTTTACCGGTTAATGAAACAAGCTGAACCTCGGGCCTCATGAGGGCATCCAGGGCAAATGCCTGTTCGGCGTTTCTGGGATCTATTCCATATGCTTTTTGTTTCTCAACCCTGTCCATCACTTCATTGAATGGGTCATAATGTGCGAGTGCACTGGATTTGCCGTTTTTCAGGATATAATACTGATGAGCTGTAGGTTTTATCTCAAAATTAAAATCATTTACCGGTACCCCGTCGTATTCCTCGTACATCCTGGATATCAACTTTGTGCCCATCCCTTCAACTGTGGATATCCCCTTGTATAGCTCATCGATGTTAGCCACCTTGTCATTCTTGTAATCCTGGGCAGGGATCCCGATGGCCTTTGCTTTCATTCGCAGGTTGATATCTTTCGAGATCAGGACCACATTCTTTTTCTGGTTCTTAATATGCAGGTGTTCGGCAATGGCCAGGATGCGGTGATCGGGTGTGTTCTCCGGAAAGGATTTCTTGATCTGTTCAGAGTAGGGTTTACCCGTTTCAATGGCAAGCATCCCCATACCCTCCCCGAGAGATATCCCCCCATTGAAAAGGTCATCTCCGGATAGCTTATCAAGCTCACGGGTAAATTCCCGGGCATGAAAATTAATCAGGTCATTTCCCCGTTTAAATTTGTCCAGCTCTTCAAGCACAACAATGGGAATGACGATATCATTCTCTTCAAAATTATAGATACATTTGTAATCATGCAACAGTACATTAGTATCCACCACAAATGTCTTTTTGGCTTTTTTGGGCATGCAAGAGATTTATAAGGTGCAATTGGTTAAAATTAGCAATTTAATACTTCAAAAGCTGTTGGAAAGCTGTTCATAAACTGTTAAACCCGTGATAATGAGTTATTCTGAGAATCCCGTAATTGACGCATTATTAAAGAGAAGGAGTATCAGGCGATACAGCGTAAATCCTGTTGATAAGTCTGAGATCAAACTTATGTTGAAAGCTGGAATGTATGCTCCTTCTGCCCGGAATGAGCAACCCTGGCATTTCATTGTCATTGATGACCGTGGACTTCTCGACAAGATCCGTAATGTCCATCCTTATGCTTCCATGCTTCCAGGTGCGGCCCTGGCCATCCTTGTTTGCGGCGATGAAAAACTGGAATTGAGCAAGGGTTATTGGCCTGTGGATTGTTCTGCCGCCACACAGAATATCCTGCTTGCGGCACATGCACTCGGACTCGGAGCTGTATGGCTGGGTGTTTATCCCAGGCCGGAGAGGCAATCTTCCATTCGCGAGGTTTTTGACCTGCCTGCTCATGTACATCCATTTTCGCTAATTTCTGTGGGACATCCTGCAGAAGAAAAAGGTATGCCCGACAGGTTCAAAGAAGACCGGATCCGGTGGAATGAATGGTAAGTCATTGAATTATCAGGATGCCATAACATTTTTGTTTGACCGCTTGCCCATGTACCAGCGGGTAGGAAAGTCTGCTTATAAGTCCAACCTGGATACTACCCTTGCGCTGGATGAGTATTTCGGACATCCCCACAGGACATTCCAGAGCATTCACATTGCCGGGACCAACGGGAAAGGATCCGTGGCCCACATGCTTTCAGCCATTCTCCAGAGTGCTGGTTACAGGGTCGGCTTGTATACCTCACCCCACCTGACAGATTTTCGTGAAAGGATCAGGATAGACGGGAAGATGATCCCCGAAGAGATGGTCACTGAATTTGTAGAACAGCATAAGGATATACTGGAGAGTCTACGCCCCTCTTTCTTTGAGATGACAGTGGCTATGGCTTTTGAATCTTTTTCCAGGGAACAGGTAGAATATGCTGTTGTGGAAACAGGGATGGGAGGGCGGCTAGATTCTACCAATATTATCAGTCCAATGGTGTCAGTGATCACCAATATCGGGTTTGATCATAACCAGTTCCTGGGAGATACCCTTTATAAAATTGCTGTGGAGAAGGCAGGCATCATAAAAAGCGGCATCCCTGTTGTTGTCGGGGAAACGCAGAAGGAAGCCCGGCTGGTTTTTTCACGAACGGCCAGGGAGAAGGGATGTCCCATTAGGTATGCTGATAAGGAGATCCAGGTAGAGTACTCTACCCAAAGCCTTAAGGGCACACAGATCATGCATATATCCCGTGCCGGAGGGCACAAATTGGAATCACTTGAAACCGACCTGATAGGATTATACCAGCAAAAGAATGTTGTCACTGTGCTGGGGGTGATAGAACTCCTGGCCTCAACTGGTATGGACATCCAGGAAAAGGACGTCAGGAAAGGCCTTGCCCATACCCTCGAATTAACTGGACTGAGAGGACGATGGGAGGTCATTGGTAACAATCCATTGATAATATGTGATACCGGACATAACCAGGAAGGTATCAGGGAGGTGATAAAACAGATCCGGCAGACCCCCTGGAAAAACTTACATATAGTCCTGGGATTGGTGGATGATAAGGATCCAACTAAAATCCTTGAACAATTACCTGGAGAAGCCCGGTATTATTTTACCCAGTCCAGGGTTCCGCGTTCCATGGACAGGGAGAAACTGGCAGCCGAAGGTATTCGGTTCGGCCTGTACGGTCAGGTTTGCCCTACTCCTCTGAAAGCCCTCAAAATAGCCTTAACAAAAGCAGCTCCTGAGGACCTGATTTTCGTGGGTGGCAGTACATTCGTTGTGGCAGAGGTGCTGGAAAAATCCGTATCTTTGAAAGATAAATAGCATCAATTGCGTAAGCACTGCCATATTTGTAGGGTAATTATAATAATTTGCCTTTTGGGATTTGTAGCTCTGCCTGATTGCTTATCTGCCTCCGATACCCTCTACGTTGACAGGAATTTTGAGCAGGCGCATGCTACTAACCATGCCTGGATATATGAAGATAAAGAGCAGGATGAGGAACTCCAGACCATCCTGAACAGGACATTCCTGGATCATTCCATGCCTTACCTGAATTTTGGCTTCTCCAAGTCAGCATACTGGATGAAAATCGTCCTGAAAAATACCGATGATCTGCCGCTTGATATATATTACCAGTACCTGAACCATTACCTGGATTTAGTTGATATATTTCAGGTGGATCATAATGATTCACTGCTTGCGAAGGGTTCCTTCGGAGCCAGGAGACAACAGCCTTCCTACAAAAGTATTAAGATTAACCCTGTGTATGATATTGACATCCCGCCAGGAGGAACAATATCCATGTATTTGAGGATACAATCAGACACTCCCCTCCGCATCCCTGTTGTATTCAACTCCTCTGAATCCCTTGTAAAGAGGGAAAGGAAAAGACATGTTTTCTTGGGATTCTTTTATGGCATTGCAGGATTTAGCCTGCTGCTGGTATTAAGTATTATTTTGATCACGCGTGACAGGATGTATGTTTATTTCCTGCTGGCCCTGTTCTGGCTCATCCTATACATGCTCGCCTTTGATAACCTTTTACCCCGATGGGTGATAGCTGGCAGACCTTCATTCATATTGCATGTTACCACTTCCTGTTCTTTGCTGGTGGGGTTATTCTATGTTTTATTCGCCGAGCGATTCTTCTCCCAGGAAAAAGCACCATCAGGGGTATTATCCTTATTCAGCATTCTTAAGATACTTTCTATCATTTTTTTCGCATGGTATCTGATCGATTATTACTCAGGTAATAAGATTACGTATCTCTTTTTACCATTACTGATGCTCTGCTTGCTAATTATATCTCTGATCTATTGGGTATCTGGGTCAAGGCCCGCCAGGTTCTTTTTCTGGGCCTTTTTTATCCCCCTGGCAGGGGTCGTTCTTCAGGCTCTTGCAAATGCAGGGGTGATATATTCTCACGCCTTGGTTGTCTATTCGATGAAGGCAAGTTATATGCTTCAGAATGTTGTGTTCATCATTGCCATAGCGGACAGGTACCTGCTGATGCAGCAGAACTTTACGGGGCTCCTTCAGGAAAAAGTTGTAGATCGGACCATGAAACTGGAAGAGACAGTCAATCGGTTGAAATCTACCCAGCAACAGCTTGTCCAATCGGAGAAAATGGCTTCCCTGGGCACCCTTACGTCGGGCATAGCCCATGAAATAAATAATCCGCTCAATGCCATTTCAGGGGGATTGTATATGCTTGAAAATCCTGCTGATATAAAATCAATGGATTCAGCCAGGTCGATGATCAGGGAGGGTTTTGAAAAGACGCATAAAATCGTGAAGGCCCTGATGACTTTTTCCAGCAGTTATAAAGAAAAACCGGTCAAAAGTGATCTGCATGAGATCATTGATAATACCCTCTTGTTCATCAGGTCCAGGTTTGGTGACAGCATAAAGGTTCATAAGGAATACCGGGTAAATCATACTGTACACGTTTTCCCGGATAAGCTACACCAGGTTTTACTCAGTGTTATTGATAATGCCATTTATGCCATCCAGCATAAGGAACAACTGAAGGATGAGTTTATCAGGATCTGCACATGGGAAGTAAAAGGAAGAACTGCAGCTGAAAAAAAGGCCGTCATAGAGATCTGCAACTCGGGTCCGGGTATTCCGGATCAGGATCTCTCCCAGGTATTCGATCCTTTTTTTACTACAAAGGATCCCGGTGAAGGGACGGGACTGGGCTTATCAATATCCTATTCTTTAATCCAGGACCATCATGGAGAAATTGAGGTTCATAATGTCCCCGACGGCGTCTGTTTCGTCATTTCTCTTCCGCTAAGCATGAAGGGGTGATTGAGCAGCCATCAATATTCATATACGGTCTCAGGCTTGATGAACCAGTAACAACGATTACCGATCTTTTTATTTCAGCCGTTTGCTTTTATGCTTATTTTCGGCTCACTAAGCTACCGGGAAGGCAGAAATTGCACCAGTTCCTTCGATTTTATTTCCTGAGCATAGGCATAGCTACCTTTATCGGAGGTATAATCGGGCATGGATTTCTATACATTTTCTCTTTTCCATGGAAACTGCCAGGTTGGCTGACAAGTATGTTGTCGATTGCTTTGATTGAACGGGCCTCTATCGAACATGCACGCGAACTTATTTCACCCAGGCTGGCAAGGACTTTAGCTTGGTTGAATGTATTGGAATTACTCACCTTTATGACCTTGACCTTCACCTACCTGAATTTCTTTTTTGTAGAAGTTCATACCACCTACGGCCTTTTGATTGTTGTGGCTTCTCTGAATATTTATATTTATTACCGCACCAGGAATCGTGGAAGCAAACTTTTCCTGATAGCGGTTGGTTTTTCTGCCTTAGGCGCCTTGGTATTTATGAATAAATGGAGCATCCATATGTGGTTCAATTACCTTGATCTCAGCCATGTGCTCCTGACCATTTCTGCCATATTTTTCTATAAGGGTTCAAGGATCATCATACTCAACACCAGACAAAAGAAATCACAGACAGTTGTTATCTAAGCAGAAGGATAGCTTTCCAATGTATACCCTCAGTTTCTGTTTGAAAGTTTTGTCTGAGTTTAACTTTAGTTCTATATTTGATCTGAAATATGTTAATTCTAATCTCCTAAACCTGAGACAATGAAATACTTAAGCTTTCTCCTTCTACTCGTAATGGTATGTTGTAAACCTGCTGTTCAACAAGAAGAACAAGAAAAATGGATACAATTGTTTAATGGCAGCGACCTGGAAGACTGGGACATCAAGTTTGCCAAACACCCACTAAATGAGAATTATCTCAACACTTTTCGGGTGGAAGAAGGGATGCTCACTGTGAACTATGATGAATGGGACAGCATAGACGGGGAGTTCGGGCATATTTTCTACAGGCAGCCCTTTTCATACTACAGATTGAGGGTTGAATACAGGATCATCGGTGAGCAGGTTCCGGGAGGAGCTGGATGGGCGTTTAAGAACAGTGGTGTCATGTTCCATGCACAATCGGCAGAAAGCATGTTAGTTGAACAACCTTTTCCCATTAGCATAGAAGGTCAATTCCTGGGCGGTGGAGAAGAAGGAGACCGTCCTACAGCCAATCTCTGTACACCAGGGACCAATGTCGTAATAAACGGGGACCTGGTAACACAGCATTGCATCAATTCATCCTCCGAGACATTCAGGGGAGAGGAATGGGTCAATGTAGAATTCATCGTGTTTGGAGATAGCATTGTCCATCACCTGGTCAATGGTGACACTGTACTGACATATATGAAACCACAGATTGGCGGCGGTGGTTTACCTGAAGGTTTCCCCTTGCTGGACGGAACATTGCTCTCGTCGGGTTACATTGCCCTTCAGGCCGAAAGCCATCCCTTCCAGTTCCGCAAAGTTGAGCTGCTGGACCTGAGTAAAAATTGACTTCTTCAGCCAGAATGAATATCTTTATGTAAGACTCTTAACAAAAGCTACTTTAGATGTTCATTCTCAACGGTGTTAACGGTGGAAACTGGTATTCACTATTTTACCTGATTTCCAGTGTGGTGACCTTTCTTTTCCTGTTATACCTGGGCAGGGAAAAGGGATATCCCTTATTATCCTGGATCCTTATCCTGGTTTCTGGGGCCCTCTTTTTCATCATTGGGACAAAACTGCTGACCTTCAGGGCTGCGGAATGGACTACGCTGATCAGGGAGGGTGTATTTCCTATTACGGAAAGCAAGTCAGCCATCGGGGGTATGCTCTTTGCCATCCTGGGCATTGAATTAAGCCGATCATGGTTGAAGATAAAAGAATTCGTACTGGATACTTATGTACTAATGGTGCCCCTTGGCCTGGCCTTGCAGAAACCCGGCTGTTTACTGGCAGGATGCTGCTTCGGAACCCCGACAACCTTGCCTTGGGGAGTTCAATATGCACAGGGCACAGTTGTTCACTATCATCATTGGAGTTCGAACTGGATCTCTCCTTCTGATTTGTTATCCCAACCGGTTCACCCTGTCCCCCTTTATGAAATCATCAGCTACTTGATGATCTTCACAGCCCTGATCCTGCTTGCACCTTATCTCCAAAAAAGGGGAAGCCGCTTCCTCCTCGCAATTACGATGCTGGCTCTGAGCCGGTTTAGCCTTGAATTTTTTCGTGACCCTGCGGCCACTCAGGCGCTGGGTCAGATGATTGGGGGATTAAAGGCCATGCAGTGGGTGATGCTGGTTGTTGGACTATCAACCGGGTGGATCTTAGTCCAAAAATTACGCCGGCCAGCTGTCCATGAAGAGGTTCGCGTGCAGACCCAGGACCTGTTGAGGAGAAAATTCTCCCTCATTCTTTTCCTGAGCTTACTAATCTGGGCTGTCCACAAGGGATTTTCCCCCACAGAGATGCTCGTCATGAACCTGAAACTCCTTCCCGCCCTGTGCCTCTTCGGACTCCAGGCCTGGATCCATTATACGGTCCCACGTTTCCGCATTGCCGGTATCATCATCCTGATCCTGCCCCTGTTGATCATGGGACAATCTGTTCCTACCAGTGAGGAAAACTGGAAATATTTTCATTCTTTCGGAGCCGGCGGAAGCTTTGGTTCTTTCGGTCAGGATGCAAGTTATAATGAACACGAGGGAGGCTGTAATGGATCTGCATATGATCATAAATATTTTGATCAGATCTATGGTGCGGCATCATTCAATTATAATTATTCTAAACAAAAGGGATATCTTCAAACTACTTACGGGGTGACTCTTTTCGGTGGAATGATTACTGAACAGGAGGTCGGTAATCCGGTTGCAACCCAAAATTATTTTTTGGGACTGCAGCCCTATATGGATTTCAACTCACGTTGGATTGGAGGTGGATTTGGCTTGAGTTTCGGTCCCCTGAAGTATTTTCCATACGAAGCTATCGATGAGAGAACAATCAGTTCCGGACTGCGCAATTTTCCTATTATGCCGTATGGAAAAGTAAGGGTGGGACCATATGATATTGTCGACCTGGAATATAAATTCCTGGATGATTTTCCAACCCAACTTCCTTTGCTCACCCATCAACTAAGTATTGGCAGCGGTTTTGGATTAAAGAATGGATCAGGGTTAAGAGTTGGACTCCTGCCACCTTATGAAGGCTTCTTCGTCAGCGCATCTGCATTGATCAGTCAAAAATTCATGATCCGGGCAAAGTACATGAATACTTATGCCCCAGCAACCCATTTCGGAGGTAACAGTCACTTTGTTTCCCTAGGCCTAAATTATCGTTTGGCAACCCAGCCCAGAAGTGCTGACTGAACCTTAGGGAATGATTCTGGTTAAGAATAGTACCTCGTTCTGAGACTGCAGTTAATTCTGTGGCCAGGACATGACTCTTAACTCCTTCAGGGTTTTTTTAAAAATCCTTTGTCATATAAAAATCAAACAGTATATTTGCACCCGCAAAAGGAGAACATCCTGGCGCAAGACGGGCGATTAGCTCAGCTGGTTCAGAGCACCTGCCTTACAAGCAGGGGGTCACTGGTTCGAATCCAGTATCGCCCACAACTGAGAA
>CAZXOJ010000100.1:0-13433 GCA_964642325.1 uncultured Bacteroides sp.
TTTTGTAATGGCAGAGGCCAGGGAGAATTCAAATCCACATCCCAAAGAAGATGAGAAAAATCCTGACAAGAAGGAAAATCCCGTAAAGCAAGCTGAGGATGAGAAAAAGAAGGAACCCATTGATCTGACTATTGTCCTCGGTGACGCTGAAGGCCAGGCTGCAGCTTTGCCATTAAGTGCCTATTCCTATTTGTCAAGACAGCTGGAGCCAAAGCTAATGAAAGCTGATTTCATGACGGACTTTGCTAAATCAGACCTTGTTTTCCAGGTTTTCTTTTATCCACTTTCAACTTTCAAGGAACAAAATACATTGCTCGATATAGGCCATATTCAGGAGATCCGTTTCGTATTTGACAGGACGGAGGAAGGAGTTGTCGTTATAGATAATATCGGGTTTTGGAAAGATCAGGCGAATGCAGCATTCTGATTGGCCAGTCGTCTTTAGAATTCAGGTTGTAACAATAGTTATTAATAAACGTCATATCTTATATTATTCCGCACTTAAAACCCAGGCATCATGAAACAAAAGATCTTTATGAAAACCATTTTAACCTTAGTCATACCATTACTTGCTGTGCCCATACTATTTTCACAGGTGAGGGGGAACGGGAATGTTGAAAAACAGGAAAGAAACGTGGGTGATTTCACCGGGATAGAGGTTCGAAGTGGGATAGACCTGATTGTCAACCAGGGAGACCAATCCAAATTGGTCATAGAGGCCGATGAAAATCTGCAGGAGTACATTATTACTGAAGTAGAATCAGGGATCCTGAAAATTTATGTTCAGAAAAATGCCAGAATAAATAGAAGTTCGGCCATGGATGCCCATGTTACAGTTAATATATTAAATAAGCTTAGTGTAACTGGAGGCGGTGATGTCCAGAGCCATGGGCTGATCAGTAGTGATGATATTGACATATCAATATCAGGCGGGGGAGATCTACAGTTCGATCTGAAAGCAACACGTGCAACATGTTCTGTTAGTGGCGGGGGAGACGTAAGCCTGGATGCAGACATCAGGGAATTGAAAGCTGCACTTAGTGGCGGAGGAGACCTGCATTTTGATGGTGATCTTGGATTGATGGACCTGGCCATGTCAGGCGGAGGAGATGCCAAAATTAATGGAGGCAGTGGAGCCGATGGTGTAATGGTAAGCATGTCCGGCGGTGGTGATCTGATACTGGATATTGTCTGTATAAAAATCAAGGTTGCATCTGCAGGAGGCGGAGATGTATCAACCAATGCCGGATCTGATGTATCAGAGGCAGGTTTTTCCCTTGCCGGTGGAGGCGACCTCTCCCTGGCAATAGACGTGGAGGATCTGGCTATCAGTGTAACAGGTGGTGGTGATGCGAGCCTGAAAGGAACTGCCAACAAATTTGCTGGTGAAATTAAAAGCGGTGGTGATCTGGATGCTTCGGATTTCAGGATAAAGGCTGCGAAGATCGACCTGTCTGGCGGAAGTGATGCCAGGATCAATGTTGAGGAAGAGCTACTGCTGAAAGCCAGTGGAGGTTCACAAATCCACCTCAAGGGTAATCCGCATGTAGATGCAAATCTGACCGGAGGATCTAAGCTCCACAGGGATTAACTATACGATAAAAGGAATAACCGCTTTCCGCTCAGCAGGGTAATCCGAAAATTTTCCCCTGTACCACCTGTGATGATCCAGTGCTCTTGGCACCAGGTTAACGATGCTCCAGACAGCGAAGGCAAGGGCAGCCGGACTCCAAGTCAGAATGGCGAAACCAGTCCATTCCAGGATCTCTCCAAAGAAATTCGGACAGGATATATATTTAAACAGACCACCAGTCGGTATGGAATATCCGTTCTTTGTGGAATGCCTGAGGGCTAATAGCACATTGTCAGATTTAAGATTGATGGCCATCCCCATAAAGAAGAGAAATCCACCGACAATAAACCTGATATCATAAAGCCACTCAATGCCGTATCCCTCTGAGATTGTCCCAAAATAATATCCATTGAGGAAGCCATTGATCAGGTTAAAAAAAATGGCAAAGATAGGTATGAGCAGAGGCATAAGTTTTTTCGAGGTATGGGTCCGTAAGGGAAAAATGATAGCCCGGTGTGTATAATGAATTGTATACATCAGGAAAAAGATGAGGGTTACCAGGCTCACCGGGTTCGGTCCCACAAGAAAAAACACAACGAACATGACCAGTGTGGGGAGCTCCATAATGATCCATCCCAGGCGGTTCGGGATCATAGGTCCCCAGTCTTTCCTCGAATGCCGGCCATATGGTGCAGTAATGCTCAGAAGAACGGGGAAGAGAATGATCCCAAATGCTATCCAGATCTTTATGAGCAAGTAAAATTGTTCGGTATTCATCACGCAGATTAGCTATAACAGCTAAAGGTAATTATTCTCTTTGAACCACTCTATTGTATCCATGAGCGTTTCTTTGAAAGGACGCGACTCATAGCCTAGCTCATTTCGGGCTTTTTTGCTTGATATTTTGGGATGTGCAGTTTTCAGAATCTCAATAGATTCCTTTGTATACAATGGTTTATTTCCGCTGACCCTGGCCCAGGCCTTTAAAAATGGAACCCCGATCTCCGCAAGCCAGAATGGAATTACTGGTAGTTTGTTATCTTTTCCCTGGATCAGCGCGATCTGTTCATACAGCTCTGGAAGCGTTTTAAAATGGCCCGATAGGAGGTATGATTGGCCAGATCTGCCACTTTCCATAGCCTTGATGGTCCCTTCAACAACGTCCCGGACATCCACCCAATCATATCCTCCCGGTATAAGAGCCGGGATCTTCCCTTTGTAGAGTTGGATGATGGCCTGACCAACAAGGGAAGGCTTGAAATCATTGGGCCCCATCACAGAAGTAGGATTAATGATCACTGCATCCAATCCGGATTCCACAGCATGGAGCACCAACTCTTCTGCCAGTGCTTTGGATTGATTGTAAATAATATGGTCTGATACGGCGAGTGGGCGCTCCTCATCCAGGATCTGGTCTAGTGGCTGGTGCACGAGTGCATGAATGGAACTGAAATGCAGGAGACGTTTAACCTTGCAGCTTTTTACAACATCCAGGATGTTTTTAGTACCGACAACATTTGTGTCCAGGACATGCTGGTCACCATTAATTGATATAGTGGCAGCCAGGTGGATCAGCACTTCCGTACCATCGGCAAGTTCCCTGAGGGAACTCATATTATGTATATCTCCCTTTACGACCTCGAGATCAAATCCCTCAAGACTGGCTGTATTTCGATTGGTAAGTACCCTGAGATCGTGATGATTATCCAGTAATTTACGACAGAGATTCGTACCGATGTGACCACTGGCTCCGGTTAGGGCTATTTTCATTAATTGAAATTTGGGTCCTGCAAAATTAGCAAAAACTGATTACTGGATAAGGCAAGTACTTGTATTGGATATTATTTTAGTCCAGTGCTAACTCCACCAGATCGATTTTATCGAGGTTTGCCACCCCGATTCCAAGTGATTCTGAGAGCTGAATATGACGGGCCCGGTTATCGATGATGCTTTTATTTGATTGCAGCCTTTTTTCATTGATGATTTTCAGGCAGACCCTGTCCACGGCCACCGGATCAGTGCCCAGGATTAGCGCTCCACAGGGCCAGGCGTTAACCGGTTTCCAGCTAACTCCTCCCTTGTAAATAACCTGGAGGGCATTGCAGATGACCAGCCTTTCTTTACCGCGGATCTCAGGTATGGCATTAATCTCAGGAATACCCGGATCTGTGCAGGCACCTAAATGGAAACTCGAAGGATTGTCAATGGTCCCATAATGATTTTTAAGAGCAGCAGTAATACCTGCCAGGGGGTGAGGCTTAATTACCGGAACATTGATCATAGCCGTACAGATTTCACTCAGGATCCTGCTGACCCTGGTTGATTTCTTTCCAACGGGGTACTGATTCGGATGAAATCCAATCCCGTCAGTCCCACGATGATGTTTGTAAGTACCAAATATCCTCAACCTGTCTAGATCATTGCTTGGGGTAAATCCAAGGTTTACCAGTTCGGCATCACTGCGGTCCCATATCAAAAACTGTTTTTCTTCAATTCTGGCTGCTGCACAGCTTGAAATTATTGCATTGGTCAGAACCTGGTAATGAGTTGCCAGGGGCGTATTTGTCAGTCCCCTGAAACTAATGGCATTGATCTTCATGCCAATTACATCTTCAGGCCGGAAAAAGGGGAACCAGGCATCTATTAAATTTCCTGCTCCTGTTAACTCTGTAATTCCCCTGTTCACCATATCCAGGACCAGTTGCTGCCGGGCATGTCCATCGGGACCAAATACATTTTTGTGGCGGACCACTACCACCTTATTACTGACATTAAAAAACAGGGGATATTTCCTGGCTGAAAGACAAACACCTGCAATCCCAAGTGCTGATTTTTTCAAAAAAACCCTACGAGATCCCGTTTGTGCTTCAGATGGTTTTCCAGCCAGCATGGTTTTTTATTGTTTTTCAAACCAGAGATTCCTTACACGCCCATTCGATACAAGCAGGCCAAGGATATTTTTCTTTTTATCACGTTTTACCTTGATCCCGTTGAAAGCCCAGAGTTTTCCTTCAAGGTAATCCTCCCGGATAATTTTTATATCAAAATCCCCGTGCCGTGAGTGATTTCCCATCAAGATAGAATCACCAAGCACATAAAGCGTGTAATGGGTATCGAGTTCCGGACTATAATACCTGCCTGTAAAGCTATTTAAAAATTCTCCAGTCATTTCGGGAGGATCATAGGATTCAGAATAGATAGGATCTTCGTTATCGACCTGCACACTCATTACCTTCTGTTTGTTGGAAAGAATTTCGAATGACACCTTAATATCAAATGCCACATTCAACATCTGGAATGTGTTCTCTTCGACCGGTAGTAGTTTACTTTCACTGGATTCTGGACGAAAATATCTAAGGGTATCATCTTTAAGATAGATTTTCCTTGTGTAGCGGCTTTTTTGATTCCAATAATGCCCGCAAAATTTTACCAAATCCTCATTTGACATGGGCTTGGAGGAAATGGAACCAGCTGTTATCAGTTTTGGTTCAGGATCCGCATCCAGTTTGAGCAATATATCTGAGATCTCGTTTAATTTGGATCCAACATTGGAGGAGGAAAAATTGGTAAGTATTGCGAGATTCAACTCATGATCCGGGAAAGCCTGGACAATTGAACGGTATCCCCCGATTGAACCACCATGTGATATTCGCTGTTCCTCTTTGTATTTATTTATATTGATACCGAATGCATAATCGAGGGTATCGCCATTGTTTAGCATACCCTGGGTCTGCATTATCTGAAAAGCTTCCTCCCATCCTGTTGGTGGATGATAGAAATTGGTCAGCCAGACCAAGATGTCTTTCGTCGTAGAATGTATATTACCCGATCCGACGTATCCCCAGTATTCAACCGACCTTGAAAATCCGTGACTGGCGGATCCATAATAAGAAGTTGCATTGGCAGGTACTACCCTGCTATAATCATCTTCGACATAGGTGTTGATCATTCCAAGCGGCTCAAAAATATTATCATGCATCCATACAACAAATTTCTTTTCTGTGATCTTCTCAATGATATCAGCCATCAGCATGTATCCTGTATTACAATAGAGGTACTCTGCTCCGGGTTTGAAGTTGAGGTCTTTCTGGTTTCTCATGAATCTGAAAAGATCCTTGTTTGTCCGGGAATCATCCCCTCTCCAACCGGCCATACCCAGGAGTCCATGAAGGCTCCTCATACCGCTGGTATGATGTATCAGATGCCGGATGGTAATGGTGTCTTTAAATACAGGTAATTCAGGAAGATGTTTCCGCACATCATCATCCAGAGATATTTTTCCCTGGAGATGAAGAAGGACTATTCCCATACAGGTAAACTGTTTCGACACTGATGCGATGTTAAACCTGGTATCCGGAGTGTTGGGGACCAGGTATTCGAGACTGGCAAGACCGTAAGCCTTTGAAAAGATTACTTTCCCTTCTTTCATAACCCCAATCGATCCACCTGGATGGTTTGGTTGGTTCCAGGAAATAAATAGGCTATCGATTCTCTGAATCTCATCCTTATTTATCTGGGAAAAGATCTCTGGAGGAAATACTAAAATTAAAGAAAGAATAATTGTTAGGCTGATTTTGTTCATGATGTCCAATTTGTATTAAAGGTAGAAATTTATTGACATTGGGCATATTATGTCTTAACTTGAATATGACTAAATATTTAATTAATAATCAAATACATAACATCATGAAGGTAGTATGTTTGAAAAGTTATATAGTTCTTTTCATTGTCCTTCTCATTTCAACAGGATATACGATGGCACAGGATGGAAGTGAACTGATTAACGCAGTTGCCTACCAGGACCTGGATAAGGTTAAAAGCCTGGTTGAGGCTGGAGTAGATATTAATTATCAGGAGGAGTCGGCGGGAGCTACTGCATTAATAATGTCAGCCATGTATAATTTCGGGGATATTGCTAAGTATCTGATCGAGAAAGGTGCCGATATTTCCGTTAAGAACAATACCGGACATACGGCATTAATGGCTTCGGCCGGGAGTTCTGAAGAAGTGTTTGATTTATTGATAGCTAATGGGGCCGACATGTCTTTAAAGCTTGAAGATGGGACATCGGCGTTTATGTTATCAATATCCGGGGTAATGTCAGATTTTGTGGGCTTTGGCAATGCCAAAAAGCTTTTGGAGAACGGAGCTGATGTTGATGAATCTTTTACATCCGGTCCAGCGGAAGGTTATACCTGTCTGATGATGGCAGCACGAAATCAAAGGCCAGACATTGTGAAATTCCTGGCTGACAACGGAGCAAATGTAAATGCCAAAGCTGCCAATGACAATACACCCTTATTCCTGGCTGAAGAAGAAGAGGACAAGGAAATTATTGAATTGCTAAAACAACTTGGTGCTAAATAGGAATTACCACTGGCTAAGATGTCTTATCTGCCAAGGAATTCCATTAAATCATGTTTGAAATGATTGTAGAGACTATTCTTATTCCCTTCAAACCAATATATCTTACCAAGAATGGCTTTTTTTGAAAAAGGTGGAATATTTCCAATGTTGATGATTGAGTGCAGACAATCTGCTGGATGATGATCTGTAACATGAGATGTGTACTGCCAGTGAATACCACAGACCCACGATTCCGATAAATTAACACGGGTAATCATTCCATTATCAATTGGATCTAACATTTTTGCTTTATAAGGACCCACCTCAGCCATAGGATGACCGTTTGTCCGTATATCATCGATCTCGATACCCATGGGCGTTCTGGCTCCAGTTGATTTCTCACTGGCGGGTATGGCTTCCCAATTTTGATCACGTAAAACATAGGAAAGACTTTTCTTTTCTGTGCTTGGCAATTGACTATTCCATAAATCGTATTCACTGAATGCAGGCGTATTGGCAATTTCTTTTCGCCATTCTTGATTTGTCTCTCCACTCATTCGGAAACATTGTTGGACTCCATAATATTCAGGTAATCCTTCATCGTAGGTATCAATGATCAATAACATTTCAATCCCATCGTGAACAGGTTTTAAATAATATGTCCAATTCTGTTTTGACCACAATGAATCTTTTTCAATTTTGTGTTCATATATAAATACACCTTCGAAATTCTTATAACTTTCCTCCAGCGCTTCAATTTTCTCAATATTGGTGCCTGCATCTTTATTTGCGACTGGAACACTCCCATATGAAATTGGTTCATGTTCATGAAAACGATAACCGATCCTATTTCCACTATGATGGGTATTAATCATGGTAGCAAAATTTGGTCTTTGCAAGGATATGCTGATCGGAGATTTTTCTTGAGCAGCATCTGATTCTAACTCGGTAGCAAGTTCTAATAACCATCCCTCAATATCCTTTTCAGGGACCTCAATCTTTTTATATGTTTTTTCATGATTGGGATATCCGCCTACCTCTTCCTGGCTATCGATAATACGTCCTTTGCGATCAATAAAATCCTGGATGATCCGCTTATCAATCTTATCCCGGTCTTGTGGCCTTGCTCCGGCACAATTTAGGACATATTGTTCAACCTCCCCTGAAAGTAAGGCTTTAAAGTTCGCTGGCCATGTGGGTATTACCGTGAGAATATTAATTTCTCCTTTGGTTAGTTTAATTGATTTACCATCTTGGTCAATTGCAAGATTATCCTGCAAATAAGCATCTCCACGCCTGGCGATCAATGCCATATCCTCCCTGGAATCCTGACCTTTTAAAAGCACATTACCTACTATGCTTACCTTGCAATTTTTTGGTTCATACTTTGAGTTCTCCCATTCTGCATTAACATATCCGAGTTGAATGGCTACATTTCCAGGATTGTAAATAAGGTTGTTGACGATTACGCCGGTTGTAAACGCTTTAAAATAGGGATTCCTCTGTACATTGTGAGCGTAGAGATTTCCTACAATGGCTATATCCCTGCAAAAATCATGGATCAAAGTACCTTTTGAATGAGGGCCTTTCTGGTGGGATGAATTGTCAAGTCCTTCAGCGATAATATTATTACTGAATGTGATCTTATGGGATGTTGAATCAGGTCCTTCTGTCCTTACTCCGGATGCACTTAAGTTCTCATCAACTGCCCAGGTAAAGGAACAATGATCTACTATAATGTTATAGGCATCTCCTCCTGAGGTTGCCAAACCATCTGGTTCCCATCCGCTTTTCCTGGGTTGTCCTGCATCACCTGGCCTTACCCTGATATGCTTCATGATGACATCATGGGTCCTGATTCCAATCCCTCCCTTGATAATTGTTATCCCTGGAGAAGGAGCTGTTTGTCCCGCGATAGTCAGGTAAGGTTCTGTAATTTCAAGACGGCTTTTCTTAAGGTCAATAACTCCACCTACTTCGAATACAACGATCCGTGGACCTTTGGTAATAATTGCTTCATGTAGTGAGCCCGGTCCCGATGCATCCAGTGTTGTTACAAGGATTACCTGACCGTTGAGCCCCCCTTTGGTAGCTTCCCCAAATGCAATATCATCAGGGATACTTTTCTGGCCTGCAACTTTGCTGATTGTACAACATATAGCAACCAGTAACAGTGCATACTGTAATAACCTTGCTATTGATTTCATAGTTATTGGAGGATAAGGTTTATCGATACATAAATGTATAATAATAGCCCAAACTTTCAAGGTTATAGATATATTTATTTATTTATATTTATGTGGACAAATACCCTAATATGAAATCAATCAATATCACATTCCTGATTGTCATCATGTTGATGATCACATCATTATCCTGCAGTAATCAGCAAAAAGGAACAGCGGATCCTTTTCACTACCCGGAAAAACCGAATATAATCTTTTTCATCGCAGATGATATGTACCCGGAGATGTTCAATTGTCTTCCCGAGGGTAAGGGGAAAAACCTGACTCCCAATCTTGACAGGCTAGCGGCTGAAGGTACGATCATGATGAACCAATACGTGGTATCCCCGGTTTGCACACCGAGTCGGTTTAATTGTCTGACAGGTAATTATGCCAGCCGAGCAACAAACAAGCAATTCCTGGCAAAAACAGAACATGAAGAGGGACAAACAGTTATCCAGTGGAATTCCTTCATCACGGACCAGGATAGAATTCTTCCGCATTACCTGAAAGAACTAGGGTATATTACCGGGATGTTTGGCAAGAATCATGTGATTGCGGCCGCGGGATTGGAAAACTTTCCTGATTTTAATGCTGATCCCAGGGATCCTGAGATAGCAAAAAAAATTAAAGACAATTATCTTAAAGTTGAAAAGTCCATACTGAACTGTGGATTTGATTATACCGGAGGGATCTACCATAATAATCCCGATTTTATTGGAGTTTCAGAACTGGCAGTACAAAACCTTGACTGGATCACCCAGGCAGGCTTGGAATTCATAGATAAAAACCATGCAAATCAATTTTTCATGTACTATGCAACCACCGTTCCACATGGTCCGACCGAGCCGGAGCGCTCCTGGAACGCCGATCCAAATATTACAGCAAGGGGATTTCTGGAAAAGGCTCCGGAAGTAATGCCACCACGTCACACAATTCCGGAACGGTTGGTAAAAGCAGGCCTTGGTGGAACAAATAAAGAAAATGTACTCTGGCTTGATGATGCCCTCGGTGCACTAATCAACAAACTCGAAGAGCATAATATCCTGGATAAGTCCATCATATTCTTTTTCAATGACCATGGCCAGCATGCAAAAGGTACCCTTTACCAGGGTGGCGCTATTAATCCCAGTATTATTTGGAAGGCTGGAGGCTTCCCTTGCGGATATGTTTGTGAGGCTAAAATTTCCAATGTGGATTTTGCACCGACAATTCTTGAACTGGCAGGGGCAGAGAATCCGGAAGGAGGTTTTGATGGCCAGAGTTTCAAAGCCGCACTTGACGGGAAAGAATCCGAATCGCGTGAGTCCCTCTTTTTTGAACTTGGATATGCCAGGGCAGTGATCATGGGGAAGTTCAAATATTATGCGGTCAGGTATCCGGAGTATGCAAAGAACTGGACTCCAGAGGAGAGAGCAGAAGTCTTGGACCGCTATAATGAAGGAAGGGCATTCAGGAATATGGTCATTGTGAACCGGGACCCCGGGGAACCATTCAGCCACCTTGAAGTCGTTCCAGGCGGAGGACATGCAGAAAACCATAGCTATGGTAAGAAACCCGGATATTTTGACCCCGACCAACTATATGACCTGGCGACAGATCCAGGGGAAATGAAAAACCTTGTCAATAATCCGGAATACGAAGAAATCCTTCTTAACCTTAAGGCCGAACTTCAGAAGTACTTGGATGACTTGCCAGGCAAGTTCGATCTCTGACAAGGCAGGAAGGATTTATCAATCGCTCCAACGGCTCCGGCTGCTATTAATTCTCATCAGAAACAAATACAAAAACCCATATATTATGAAACGGAGAGAATTTATCAAGACCAGCGCCATTGCTGCTGGCGCATTTACTACACCAGTTTCTTTATTTTCAAAACAGGATAAAATTAAGCTGGCGATCCTTGGCACCGGATGGTGGGGAACAGACGTATTGCTGCCAAATGCATTGGCTTCAGGACAATTCGAAATTGTTGGATTATGTGATGTTGATACCCGGGTACTTCAGCGAGCTACTGATGCAGTTGTAAAAGCTGGCGGGGAAAAACCTGATCTTTTTACGAATTACAAGGAAATGTATAATATGCCTGGCTTACAGGCTGTAGCCATTGCTACGCCAACACACTGGCATGCCCTCCAGTTTATTGATGCCTGCAGGAAAGGTTTACATGTTTTTCTTGAAAAACCCATCAGTTACGACATTGCAGAGGGAATAGCAATGCTTGAAGCAAAACAAAAAGCCAACATAGTGGTCCAGGTAGACTTTCCCAGGACCATGGTAGATACCAATGACAAGGTTAAGGCTTATATTCAGAGTGACGAGATTGGTAAAATATTGCAGGTCCAGGCAAATATCAACCGTCCGGATGCAGTACTTGTGGAAAAAGAGATTCCGGAAACCATGGACTTTGAAACCTATTGCGGTCCGGCCCCCATTACCAGGTATCTCTGTTCAGGAGAAGCTGTAAAACCAAACTGGAGAGGACAACGGGAGTTCAGCAGGGGATTGCTGATGGATTGGGGTATTCATTACATCCATAACGTAAGAAAGGTGCTGGATCTGGATTTGCCTGATAATGTATCCTCGATAGGGGGAATTACAAGGAACTTCACGCAAACAAACCCGGATCATCTGAATGTCCATTTTGATTTTGGAGGATTGCCTGTCTACTGGACACATAAATCCTGGGGATTTACATCTCCAACCCCCGATTACAGTATTGGTGTATATTATTTTGGAGAAAAAGGAACCATTTTCGCCGGAGACCTGGGATGGCATGTACTTCTTAAAGGAGAGAAGGAAAAAGTAAGCAATGGGGATGTAAGATTCAACCCTGGTAAACCCGACGTAATAGAGATATATGCGAATATGATAGTCGGACTTTTCAATGAATTTGCTGAAGGGATAATGAACCGGGAGAATGACGGGATCACCAACACCTTTGAGGAGGCCGTCAAAACCACTTCTACGGTTATTTATGGTGATCTGGCATATCTTGTAAAATCAGGCATAACCATTGATTCATCTACCATGGATATTCCGAACAACAAAGAAGCTCAAAAAATGCTCAAAAGGGAGTACAGAGCTCCCTATCAGCATCCTAGTACTATCTAATCAAATAATATTCAGAACATGAAAAATTATCTGCCATTATCCGGATTTCAGCATAATCGCCGCAAATTTCTGAAATCACAAGCAATACTCGGACTGGGGGCCATAGCAGGCGCAATGGGATCCTCTAATCTATTCGCCACATCCCTGAATCCTAAAAATGTTAACGTAGATTCACTTGATACCATGCGTGAAACTTACCTGGAGTGTCTGGGGGGATCATTTCCAGCATTTACTCCCCTGAATATACAAATTGGTAAGTCCGTGCAGAAGGAGGGTTATCGTATTTTATACTTGAGTTATGAGGCACAGCCGGGCGATAGTATACCAGCATTGTTACTTATTCCTGATTCCGCCAGCGCTGATCGCCCAGCTCCTGGCATCGCAGTTTGGCACCAGCACAATGGGGAGTATCATTTAGGAAAATCAGAGCCGGCCGGACTTGCAGGCAACCCTATGCATCACACAGGTGTGGCATTAGCTCATGAAGGTTATGTTGTTCTTTGCCCTGATGCCTTATGTTTTGAGGAGCGGCAGGATCCTACTGGAATATTAAAGGGAGGAGAGTATGAACGATTTGAATTTCTAAGACAAATAGTAAGAGGCCGAAGCCTTGCATGGAAAAGCATATTGGACATGAAAAGGGCAATAGACCTGCTTGGTGAGCGTCCCGAGGTGTTGTCAGATCAGCTGGGCTGTTACGGACATTCTATGGGTTCTACTCACTCCTGGCTTGTGAGTCCACTTGAACCCAGGTTGAAATGTACCATAGGCAACTGCTGCCTTCCGACATATGAAGGGATTGAGGAAGAACATTTACTGCATTGTTTTCCAAATTTTGTTCCCGGCTGGACAAAATATGGAGACACGCCTGAAATAGCTGCTCTTATAGCTCCAAGAGCCCTCCATCTGAATTTCGGTGAAAAAGATGAAGGAAGCCCTATTGAATCAGCAAAGCGGGGTCTGGATAGGATTGCTGAGACTTATAAAAAAGCAGGAGTTGCTGAGAATTTCAGTTACTTTATTGAACCAGATGAGGGACATGTACTTACTGAGACTATGTGGCAGCATGTTAAGGAAGTTTTTAAGAAACATCTCAAAACCACTTAAACTAAAACTATAATATCTTGTAAAACAGGGGATACGCCTGGCAGAACTGCAGCAGATTTTTGGCCCCA
>CAZXOJ010000101.1:0-1609 GCA_964642325.1 uncultured Bacteroides sp.
GCTGATTTCCTCTACATTCTGAACATGAGACCTGAACGCTGGCCAGCAGGAGCACCGGTCCGCTTGGATGAGAACGGTAATCCTGAACCCGGTGTGGCTTACCATGATATAGACGGATCCCCTTCTCTTCAGTATTTGTATGATCATCGAATAGACGGACAAATAAAACCCCTTTTGGATGCGGCCACAGCCGTAAGGCCTGCAGCGGAATTGTACGATATCCGGAAAGATCCTTATTGCCTGGTCAATCTTGCAGAAGATGGTCAATACCAGGGCATCAGGAAGGATCTCCATGACCAGCTGGAAGCTTACCTGGTTGAAACGGAAGACCCCCGGTTGGTGGGTGAGGATCCTGATATTTTTGAATCATATAAACGATATGCCCATATCCGGAATTTTGCCAGGCCTGAATGGGCAGGAAAGGAGTAATTAGTTTTAACGACAATGAGGAAGGCAATTATAATAATGTTAGTGCTTGTGTTGTTGTCCTGTAAAAGGGATGAGCCAGGCTCTCTTCTTGATATCAGGTCCATAAATTCCGGAAATTCAGAATTGCTCAGCGATGCAGTTTCTTCACAGTTGCATGAGGCCAATGTACGATCATGGTACGGAACGGATATGGGGCTTTCCAAACTGCAAGATTCAGGATGGGCAGAATATTCAATGGGAACATTTATGTTGAACAATGATAAGGTCAGCAGCCTGGGATTGTATTCAAACCAAATTTTGATCGGTACTCGTGGGGGCGGAGTAAACAGGCTGGTTGTCGAAGGCCTGGATGCAGTGTCAGGGGCATCCCCCTACGATTCTGTGTGGACAGGTTTGCCGTCTGGCCATATCAACTGTATCCTGGTGGATGCAGGCGATGGGAAATGGTTCGGTACACCCCTGGGCTTATCTCTTCATGAAGGTGATGCCACAAAGGAAGGATGGACAAGTTATACAACTGATAATGGACTGGTATCCAATAATATTACAGCCATTTCCGAAGGCCAGTCAGGAGATGTATGGATAGGTACGGATAAGGGACTTTCGATTAGAAATGATGGAGAGATCAATAATTACTCAACAGGAACTCCATTGGAGGGAAGGCAAATCCACACAATATGTATTACATGTTGCGGAAATGCTTGGCTGGGCTGTGAAGGTGGCCTTGTCTGGATGAACATATCCGGAGAAGAAGCTACCTGGGAGGAAATAGCTGTTTATTCAGGTAGCAATATCACTGCATTGCTTATGGATTCAGATTTTGACCTTTGGGTGGGGACCGAAGACGGCTTATCCGTTTACCGGGATGGTAATCTGCTCTATAGAAACGAGTTGGAAGTATTTATCGGACTACGAATTACCGATATTTTCCAGGTTTTGGATCCAGGGGGAATAAGTATCACGACTGACGAAGGAATATTCATAGCAACAAAATCATGACAAAGCTAAATATTGGCATCATAGGGTCGGGAATGGTCGCCCAGGAACATATTAAGAATATCAAGAAAATCAAGCATGCAAGGGTAGCATGGTTGGCGGATCTGGATACAAAGCTACTGGGATCCGTCCTTAAAAAATACAAGATCCCAAACGGAACAAATGATTACCGCAGGTTACTGGA